>JAUHZM010000371.1 GCA_030426005.1 Gammaproteobacteria bacterium | reverse complement strand
ACATCAGTATTGAAGCCATTACCCAGAAAGAACCGCAACCCGGTGAAGATTTCGTGTCGGTCATTTTTATCACCCAACGCACCTTAGAGGGGCGTGTTGATCGCGCAATCAAGCGTATTGAAGCGATGCAAGACGTGCGACGCAAAACCGTTAAGATCCGAGTTGAACACCTAAATTAATTAGCTATGAAATTTATCAGCACACGCGGTCAGGCACCGAGTCTGTCCTTCGAAGAAGTCATTCTCGCTGGTCTGGCGTCTGACGGTGGTCTGTATGTGCCGGAATCCTTACCCCAGTTTTCGCCTGCCACCATCGCCAGTTGGGCCGGTTTAAGTTATCAGGAGCTCGCATTTGAAGTTATGCAACCGTTTGTTGATGGTGCGCTGACTGACGAAGAACTGAAAACCATCATCGAGAAAGCCTACTCGGAGTTTCGGCATCCGGCCATTGCGCCGTTAGTGCAGACCGCGCACAATGAATGGATACTGGAGCTGTTTCAAGGGCCAACCTTGGCGTTCAAGGACTTTGCGCTGCAATTTTTAGGGCACTTGCTGGATTTTGTATTAACCCGACGTCAACAGAAAGTGGCGGTATTGGGGGCGACTTCTGGAGATACCGGCTCAGCAGCAATTGAAGGTTGCCGCCGTTGTGAAAATATCGATATTTTTATTTTGCATCCGCACCAACGTGTGTCGGAAGTGCAACGACGCCAAATGACCACGGTGCTGGCCGACAACGTGTTTAATATTGCGGTAGAAGGCAATTTTGATGATTGCCAAAATGCCGTCAAAGCCAGTTTTCGGGATCAGTCATTTCTGCCGGATGGCCGTCAACTGGTGGCCGTGAATTCGATCAACTGGGCGCGTATTATGGCCCAGATCGTATATTACTTTTACGCAGCGTTAGCGCTAGGTGCGCCTCATCGGCCTGTGTCTTTCTCGGTGCCGACTGGTAACTTTGGTGATATTTTTGCCGGCTATTTGGCCAAGAACATGGGCTTGCCGGTAGAGCAATTAATTATTGCTACTAACGCGAACGACATTTTGCACCGCTGCATCGCCGACAACGACCACAGCAAACAAGCATTGCAACATTCCTTGTCGCCAAGCATGGATATTATGGTGTCGAGCAATTTTGAACGCTTGCTGTTTGATTTGTATGGGCGTGACGGTGCGCAGATTCGACGCTTGATGCAAGAGTTTGACAGCGGCACCATGCATCTCGATGAGTCGGCGCTAACCTCAGCGCGTGCGTTATTTTCGAGTTTTCGCCTCGATGATGCTGACACCTTGTCGATCATTCGGGATGTGTACACGCGTGGTGAGTACTTGCTGGATCCGCATACGGCGATCGGCGTGGCAGCCGCGCGTGCTGAGCGCTGGCAACATGATCATCCGATGGTTTGCTTGGCCACGGCGCATCCGGCAAAATTTCCGGAAGCCATCGTTAAAGCCTTGGCCGCAGAACAAGCCGAGCCACCACTGCCGCTACACATGCAAGATCTGTTTAATCGTGAAGAGTGTTACCAGGTATTGCCTAATGATTTAACACAAATTCAGTCATTCGTACGCAGCAAGTTATCCTAGCGCGATTGAACGCGCGTTAGTCGACATTAACATGCTATTAACTCGCCGTTAGGACGCCGCTTAAACGTAGTCAGTAGGCGGCTTTTTCAGTATGATGGCAAAAAAATGATAATAAGGACTCTGGTTATCTGTCAGCGCAACGATCAGGGTGAAAAACAAGCAAGAGAGCGTGATACAAACTCATGAGTAAGGCCCTACTAATTCCAGGATCATTCAGGAAGATCGATCAACGGCTCTCTGCCGTGGCAATGTCGACCGTCCATCCGTCGATGCACATTAACCTGTCCAGTTGGGCAAAGAAAATCGGTATTGCGCTGGTCTGTGCATATTTAACGCTGAATGCTGGACTTGCGTCAGCGCAAATGCGTGATGTCACCGAGGAAGCGGAGCAACAAGGTGTTCGGCTTAACCTGCAGGATGTCGATATTCGTGTATTGATCAATACGGTTGCTGAGGTCAGTGGTAAAAACTTTATCGTTGATCCCCGTGTGAAAGGTAAAGTATCGATCATTTCCGGCGCTACTTTGGGCCCAGAAGAGCTGTACGACGTGTTTCTCTCAATTTTGGAGGTACATAACTTTGCGACGGTTGATTCCGGAACGGTGATCAAAGTTTTACCTTCTAACGTGATTAAACAGCATCCGACGCCGACGTTATTTGCGCCGACTTCTGAAACCAATGATGCACAGATCACACAGATTGTGCAGCTCCAGTTCGCCTCGGTACAGGACTTGGTGCCGATTATTCGCCCGCTAATTCCACCTACCAGCCATTTTGCACCGCACGTGCCGTCCAATAGTGTGGTGATTACGGACACCGCGGCCAATATTCAACGCGTACTCAAGAT
>JAUHZM010000370.1 GCA_030426005.1 Gammaproteobacteria bacterium | reverse complement strand
ACACCGCGATCACACGTCCAGCGACCGGCGTCTTCGAGAGAAACTCTCGCAAGGTGGCCACTGACGCGGCATTGTGCGCCACGTCCACAACAATGCATGGTTCATTTTGCACTATCTGACATCGCGCATTAATTCGAGCTCGACTGAGTCCGGTGCGTATTTGCGCTTCGGTAATTGGCAAGGCAGGAGCAAGCAAGAGACAGGTGTACACCACAGCTGCAGCATTCTGTAGTTGCACGCCGGTCTGGCCGAACGGCAAGGGCAACTCGCACAAAGCGTGTTCTGGGGTTATTAGGTTCCACGTTCCATCTGCTGGACCCGCTATCTGGTAAGCGGCACCAAAAGGATGACACGCCGCGCCGATCGCATCACAGGTCTCGAGCAAGGTCGTCGGCGGGTTCTCCATCCCGATCACACACGGCCTACCGGGACGCGCGATACCGGCCTTTTCGACCGCAATTTTTTCAACGGTATCACCTAACCATGCCGTGTGATCGATGGAAATATTGGTGACGATAGCCACGTCGGCATCAAGAATATTCACGGCGTCTAATCGGCCACCGAGCCCGACTTCCATTATCGCTATATCAATATTGGCGCGCTCGAACGCCTCGATTGCAGTGAGTGTGGCAAATTCAAAATAGGTAATCGGGGTCGTATGGCGGGCGCGCTCAACGGCCTCGAAAGAACTCAGCAACTCCGAGTCAGAGATCGGTTTACCTTGAATCTCAATACGTTCGTTAAATTCTTGCAAATGTGGCGAGGTGTACTTGCCTACTCGGTAGCCAGCGGCCTGATAGATGGCTGCCAACATCGCTGCCGTGCTGCCTTTACCGTTGGTTCCAGCGATACTAATGACTTTAAACCCAAGATCATCCGTAACTAAACGCTGATACACCTGATGCACTCGTTCCAGCGTGAGTTCAATTTCTCGCGCATGCAGGGTTTGAATATAGTCAACCCAGTCGGAGACGGTCTGCCTCATCGCGCATCCTCCGCCAGTACACTCGCGATCATGCTTTCAACTTTGAGCGGGTCTTTAATGCCTGGCGCAGACTCAACGCCGCTATTAACATCCACTGCATAAGGGGCGCAGGCCCGGATACGAGCCGCAATATTACTAGGACTCAATCCGCCAGCCAGAATCATGGGTTGTTGCGTGCCTGTCATAGGCCATAAGGCGTCCGACAATACAGTGCCTGTACCACCATGTTGTCCTTCGACGTATGGATCAAGCAAAATAGCCGCCGCATTCGACCAAGCCGCGATATCACGAGATACCTGCTCTGGAGACTTGGCTCGAATAGCTTTCACGTATGGCCGCGTCAACTGCTCTGCTTCTTCATGTGTCTCAGCACCGTGCAATTGCACCAGATCGAGGCCAATGTCTTGTACAAACTGATTGATCTGCTCGGTCGAGCAATCAACCACAACACCAACTAGGCTCACCATGGGCGGCACCACAGCGCGTATCTTCTTTGCCTGTGCTGTGCTGATGGTACGCGGACTCTCAGCGTGCAGAATCATCCCAATAGCATCAACGCCACAGGCGACAGCATGTTGAACCTGCTGCGGGTCCGTCATACCACATATTTTGATCCGAGTTCTGGCCATGAGTTTGACTATGAAATCACCCGAGCTTGGGACTTAATGATCTGCCCAGTATGCCACTGAGCGCTGTTCCGAGGGTAATGAAAATTGGTCTGGATAAGTGACACCAACCAGATACAAACCGTATGGTGGCGCGGTTACACCAGCTAATTTTCGGTCGCGCGATTCAAGCACCTCGGCTAGCCAATCGACGGTACGCTTGCCGCATCCAACCTCGATCAAGCTACCTGCAATATTACGCACCATATGCTGAAGAAACGCGTTTGCTGTGATGTCGATCCAGATCCAGGGACCACGCGCATTGAGTGAGAGCGCAGTAACCGTCCGCACGGGTGAGTGAGCCTGGCAACCGGCTGCGCGAAACGCACTAAAGTCATGTTCACCAACCAGACAACGTGCTGCTTGTGCCATTTTTTCGTGATCCAGCGGTCGATATTCATGCGTCACATGACGACGATGCAGAGCACTTGCAATCGGCGCGTTATAAATCACAAATCGATAAGACCGTGACAACGCACCAAAACGCGCGTGGAATTCCGTATCTATCTCGTCCACCCATATCAGACGCACGTCATGATCGAGAAACCGATTGGTACCGCGACACCAGGAAAACTCACTACGTGCCACATTGCTATCGAAATGGATCACCTGATGCGTTGCATGCACGCCCGTATCAGTCCGCCCAGCAGTGACAATCGCGATTTCTTCATTCGCAACACGGCTCAACGCTGCCTCCACCGTCTCTTGCACCGTTCGCACATCGTGTAATTGAGTCTGCCATCCACTAAACGCAGAACCATCATATTCGACGCATGCAGCGTA
>JAUHZM010000071.1 GCA_030426005.1 Gammaproteobacteria bacterium | reverse complement strand
GCGGTGCACACAAACAAGGTGTCGATGTAGATTGAGAACGATTGCACCAGGCCTTGTTGTGCTGGATGATCTACTTCCGCGGCCGCAGCGGCATGTGGCGCTGTGCCTTGTCCTGCTTCGTTGGAGTAGATGCCTCGTTTCACGCCCCAGCCAATCGCTGCGCCAAAGCCTGCCATCGGTGTGAAAGCGTCACCGACAATCAACATAAAGATGCGTGGTAACTCGCTTAAGTTAAGGGCAATGATCGCTAATGCGAAGACGATATATGCGATGGCCATAAATGGCACTACAAACTGCGCGAAACCTGCGATTCGTTTCACACCGCCGAAAATAATGAAACCGAGAACGGTGACAATGATTGCGCCAGTGATGATTTTGGTTGAACTCAATGTCCCCATGGCGGTCTCAACCAAGGTGCCTTCGCCCAATGTTTGCGTCACCGCGTTACCGATTGCATTCGACTGCACAGTCGGTAACAGGAAGCCGCAAGCAAGAATCGTAGCAATCGCGAAAATCCAGGAATACCAGGTTTGGCCCATGGCTTTTTCGATGTAGTAAGCCGGTCCACCGCGATACTCACCATCGTGAACCTCTTTGTACATCTGTGCTAGCGTGGCTTCAATATAAGCCGTGGCTGCACCAAAGATGGCGACAATCCACATCCAGAACACGGCGCCTGGACCGCCAAAACCAATAGCGGCAGCAACACCAGCGATATTGCCGGTACCTACTCGCCCAGACAATGACACCGCCAGAGCCTGGAACGGGGAGATGCCCTGGTCCGAGCCCTTGCCAGACTTCAACAGGCGAATCATTTCACCGAAAAGGCGCACTTGTAAGCCGCGAGTGAGAATCGTGTAGAACAGGCCGGCTGCCAAGCATAGGTAGACCAATGCTGGGCTCCAGATGATGCCGTTTAAAAAGTTTACGGTTTCTTGCATAGCAAAACGAGGAGTTGTTGTTATTCGAAGCGATCAGTATACGGGATTTGCCACTGATCAGTGGGCAAAAAAAACGGGCGCCGATCTCGACGCCCGTTCTCTTGGACTTGCCGCGCCTACGACTAGAAGTTGTAGGTTGCGCGTGCGTAGATAAATGTGCCGTTAAATCCGAAAGGACTGAACTGGCTGTATGGTAAGCCCAGGATGCGAGATGGTGTTTGACCGCAAACATCGGTTGAACAGCCTTGCTCATCCGTCACGTTACGAGCACCCAATGTCAGGGTTAACGCGTCAGAGTAGTTGTAGCCCGCTTCTAGGTCCAGCAACACATTTGAATCAAAGTCGCCGCCTGCTTCGTTGTCATAGAACTCACCGTAGTAACTTACGCGAGCCAACAAGCGAACTTTTTCAAGTTGATGGTTGGCGGTTAAGTTCCAACGAGTGTCTGGCGTGCCGTTTTCGATCAAGTTGACACGGTTGTCGTTCAACAAGTTCGGGTTACGGCGCGTGACTTCAGTGTCGGTGTAGTTATACGCGATATTCCACGCCGTTGATCCACCTAACCAATCAGTATTCCATGATGCAACAACATCAAAACCGCTGGTGTTGGTGTCGAATTGGTTAGTGAAGAAACGGAATTGTGAGATATCTGATGCATCGATGCCCTGACCGGCCAGTGTTGCAATGTCCTCCGCTGTAAGCGTGAAGTCATTAGAAAGGCTCAAACGATCTTCTACATCGATATCGAAGTAGTCAACGGTCACATCAACTGGGCCAGCTGAGAAATACGCACCCAGAGTGAAGTTTTGTGACTCCTCTGGACCCAATGGGCCGCCGCCACGCAGACGTGCTGCTGGGCTGTCAGGTGGAATCACACCTTGGTTAGTCAACACACCTTGAATAATCTGTGTAGAGATATTCGACGCGCTAGACTGACCTGGGGTTGGTGCTTTGAAACCAGAGCTAACTGTGGCACGCATACCGAACGTGTCGGTGAATGCGTAGTTCAAGCCTAACTTGTAGTTGGTAGTGTCGCCAAAGTCATCAAAGTCTTCATAACGCAACGCTGCTGCTACGATCAACGCATCACTTGCTTGCCATTCTAGGTCGGTGTAGACCGAGGTGTTGGCACGATCAAATGAGCCAGCAATCGCAGGTGAGAAACCTGGGAAGCCGTTCGTTGAGGTCGAGAAGCCTTGTGTGCCAAGACCGCCGTCGATGTAAGACTCAGCTTGACCGGCAACGATTGAGAACTCTTCGTTACGGTATTCCGCACCGAACGCCAGTGTCACTGTGTCTGACAATGGCATGCTGAAGTCTGCGTTCAGGTTCAGGTCTTGCTGTTCATAGGCACCAGGATTGAAATCGCGAGGTGTGTTTGGACCAAGGCTGGCGTTAACTGTGTTGTTAATAAAGAAGTCCGCTTCGTTGGCGCCGTAATAACCGGTGACAGACCAGAACAGGCCGCCGTCGGTTTCGCCACGCAATCCAAGTAATAAAGATTGGTCAGTGACATCACCACCAAAGTTTGGTGTGAAACCGCCTGGGATCAGTTCTTGGAATGAGAAACAGTTCGGGTCCGCAACCACTTGCGCGAACGCATCTGGATCTGGTGTCACACCGTTCAGGGTAACAACCGGGCAGCCGACACCGTCGTCTGGTGTTAGGTCGCCAATCAGTAGCGTTTCGCCGCCATCAGCACTGTAAACACCACCGCGGTTAGTTGGGTTACGATAGTAGAAGCCGCCGGTGACCGTTTTGGTGTTGTAGTTGGCGTTACCGAATAGCTCAACGCTTTCAGTTAACTGAGTGCCAAAGTTGGCCCACAATTTGATGTCGCCATCGATTTCTGGGCTACCCCAGACTTGAGCAGGATCGTTTACGCCTTGGTAACCAGCAGCAATCAAGCCAGCGGCGTCGGCACGTTGTACTGAACGGTCAGTTGCTTCTGCTTCCGAGTATTCGGCAGTCAGGTTCAGGAAGCCATCGCCGATCGCGAAGCCTTGGTTATACGCCAGCGTGTATTGGTATTCGCCTTCGGTGTATTGACCGTAACGGGCTTCAAAAGAACCTTCAGAATCAGAGTTCTTAAGGTTGAAGTTGATTACGCCTGCGATTGCGTCAGAACCGTATTGTGCCGCTGCACCATCACGCAATACTTCAACGCTTTGCAATGCAAGCGCTGGAATAGCAGCAATATCTGGGCCTTGTGAGCCATCAGAAATACCATTGCCCAGCCACGTAATAACCGCAGCACGGTGACGGCGCTGGCCATTTACCAGTACCAGCGTGTGGTCAGGTGCCAAGCCACGTAGGTTAGCTGGTCGAACGAGAGTAGCAGCATCAGAGATTGGCTGGTCGTTCACGTTGAATGAAGGTACGACATTTCGCAGTAGGTTGCTGGTGTCGACACCACCTTGAGAAACGAAGTCGCTTGCTGAAATCACGTCTACCGCAGCAACTGAGTCGGTTGCTGATCTCGGTTTACCGCGGGTACCGATGGTCACGATTTCTTCGATCACACGATCTTCTTGAGCGAAGCTTGGCGTTGTGACGCTGCCTAGAGAAGCGACAGCAACCGCCAGTGCAAGTGCTCTGGGTTGGAACTTTCTCATAACTAATTACTCTCCTGTGAACCGGTTGGATTCACTGTTATTCAGGTTATGTCTGGTAATCTGTTGTTTTGAGGTCAATTTGTTGCAACAAAACCACCAACTTTTAATCCTACGCCAGTTTTTCCTTGTCAACAAGGTAAATCTGGTTTCGGTTGGTGGTTTACAAGTCGCAGCGCTTAGTAGCCCTAAAACGGTGATTAACGACCCGCATCAGATTGGTGTCTGATTGGTGATCCTCAGGCTTTTCTGTACATTTTCGTCGAGGTATACGATTATCCGAATACCGCAAATGAATCTTGAGAAGTTTGAAATTCACTGGGTCGCTCTTTACTTGTGAGAATTCCCCTCACAAAATCCACCACTAGAAAAACTAAAAAAAGATAAATTTTTATGGATATTGATACTACTTCGGCGCAACGAAGCACACCTGATATGCCTTTGTGGCTCGCTTTTTTGCCTGTGTTGGTGCTGATCTCGGCACTTTCGTGGAATGTTTGGGTGTACGGCGATGATGCCCTGAGTGGCTCGAGCCAGGTAATCATTATTCTTGTGACCGGCTTTGCTGCTGCGATCGGGTTGCTGCGCGGCACACCGTGGCATAAGCAACAAGAGAGCGTCATCTCAACAATCAGTAATGCGATGCCCTCAATCCTGATCCTAATGCTGGTCGGCGCGTTGGCGAGTATCTGGCTGTTGTGTGGAACGGTGCCGATGTTGGTGTATTACGGGGTTAAGCTCCTTAATCCAACGATTTTTCTGCTTGCGTGCTGTATCGCCTGTGCTCTTACGTCCTTAATGAGTGGGAGCTCCTGGTCGACCGCCGCAACCATTGGTCTGGCGATGGTCGGTGTTGGGCGCGCACTCGAGATTCCGGATGGATTGATTGGTGGGGCGATTATTTCGGGCGCTTATTTTGGCGATAAAATTTCACCGCTGTCGGATACCACAAACCTCGCCGCTGCCGTGACCGAAACACCGCTGTTCACGCATATCCGCTACTTATTTTTGACCACGGGCCCTTCCATGGGGATCACCTTGGTGTTGTTTACCATCATCGGATTGAACATTGATACCTCATCAACCGAAGTCGATGTGGCGAATGTTTTAACAGCGATCGACCAGCGTTTCAATATCCATATTGGTCTATTGTTGCCGCCGATTATCACACTCGGGTTGATCATGCGTCGCGTGGATGCGATCCCCGCGCTGTTTGCTGGTGTGTTGGCGGGAATTGCCTGTGCACTACTATTTCAACGTGAGCTTGTAGCAGACCTCATTCAAGTTGGCGAACCTTATGCTCTGTACTCGATTATTATGACCACGCTGTTTGGTGGTATCGATATTCCGACCAATAACGAGATGTTGAACGATCTTTTTAGCGCCTCAGGTATGCGCGGCATGTTGGAGACCGTGTGGCTGATTTTGGCAGCGATGTCGTTTGGCGGCGTGATGGAGGCCTGCGGCATGTTGCAGCGCATCATGCGGGCGGTCAAATCCTTGGTGAGCGGATTCTTCAGTTTGGTGGCTTGTACTGCGGGTACCTGTATTGTGACCAATCTGAGCACTTCAGATCAGTATATTTCGGTCGCTATTCCAGGTCGTATGTACGCTGGTCTGTATAAGGACATGGGTTATAAGTCTGAGAACCTCAGTCGTACATTGGAAGATACGGGTACAGTGACGTCAGTGCTGATCCCATGGAACACCTGCGGCGCCTATCATGCAGCAGTGTTGGGGATCGGGACCATGACCTACTTGCCATATTGCTTTTTTAATTTACTCAGCCCGTTGATGACGCTGATCTTTGCCTGGTTCATGATCAAGATTCGCCGCATTGAGCCGACACCCGAAAATACGGATGAGGCGGTACACGCCTAGAAGCTGGCGGATGGCAGAAAGTCTGTTAATGCGTCGCTGGTATTGAATAATGGCAACTGAAAGGCGGTTAACGCCGCCTGGTCAGGAAAGCTGTAGTAGGCCCCACCGGCTTCCTGAGCTTGTGCGGCGAGCGGCTTACCTTGACTTAGTTGAGTGACGGCGGAAACAATGTTGGCGCATCCTGCGGCATAAATATTAAACACGTTCCAGAGGTAGGACTGGTCGTAGCGCGCCGGAGTTTGGCTGCGCGCAATGATTGCACCCTGATCAATGGCCGAGTTTTCAATATAGTGCAGTGTGGTGCCTAAAACTTCTTCTTGATTGCTAAGCGCCCAGAATGACGCCATCACACCCTGATACGCGGGGAGCGGTCCGGAATGAAGGTTGATCACGCCAAGTCGCGGAACAGTGATTGCCGCTTCGTGCAGTATGCGCATATGGCGGATGCTGATTACTAGATCTGGTTTCGACTGCTGGTAGCGCTGGAAATCGGCGCCATTGATATCATTCAGCTTTTCTGGCTTGAGTGCGCTGACAACGGCAGCTGCTTGCTGCGTTAATTGGGCGTCGAATTTGCCCAAATCGGCCAGCATTGGCGGCAGGGTCGGCTTGGCATTGTGCTGCGTATAGAAAACACGTACCTCATGATCTGACAGGGCCGTTTGCAGGTATGCTAGCGCCAGTAACGCTGGCGCGTCATAATTGATCAGTACCGTTATCCGCATCAGTCTCGCAGGCGATTGGTTAGGCCCTTGATAAAATTGCGTAGAACCTGATTGCCGCAAGCTCGATAATGTTTGTGTGTTGGACTCCGGAACAATGCGCCTAGTTCACTTTTGGACATCTCCGTGCCGCCTTCCGCCAGTGTCTCAAGCATGTCTTCTTCGCGAAAAGTCAGCGCTATGCGCATTTTTTTTAGAATGTCGTTCTTGGTGAGATGAAAATTAGCAGGTTTGGCGACGGCGGCTGGGGCGTTCTCACGCAAGCCGCGTTTGTGTACGATCAGTCCATCTAAAAAGGCGCATAACTCGATGTCGCTGCACGCGACGAAGTCGGCATCATCATCTTTAGCCAAGCGGCGCAAGAAGTCTTCTTTAGTCATCGCCACGCTCGATGCTGGGTCGAGACTGAAGAGTTTGACCGCTTGCGGGTCAGAAAAATCAAACGCGAAGCGGATGCGGCGGAGTATGTCGTTATTGTTCATGCGCTGTATTTAATGGTGTTTTTACTAAATCGACACAATGCAATTTCACCGAATAGGTTAGGCATCAGCTTGAGGCTAAGCCCCTGACGACCGGTTCGGTGGACTGCGAGTGAGGATTCGATGGTGAAATCAAGTTGTTCGCATAAAGCGCGAAAATCTTTGATCGTGCACAAATGGATGTTCGGTGTATCGTACCATTTGTGTGGTAACTCTTCGCTGACCGGCATATAGCCGCCGAGGCCCAATTGTAGTCGGTTGCGCCAGTAAGCAAAGTTCGGGAAAGTCACGATGCCTTGTTTGCCAACGCGCATCATCTCTTGTAGCAAGGCTTTCGGGTTGCGCATTGCTTGCAAGGTCAATGACAATATAACGTAGTCGAAGTCATCGGTATTAAAGTGATCCAGCCCTTTATCCAGGTTGGTTTGAATCACATTGACACCATTCTCAATGCATTGAGCAATTTTGGTTGGATCGAGTTCGACACCGTAGCCCGTTACGTTTTTTTCCTGCTGTAGGTGTTTTAACAGCGCACCGTTACCGCAGCCGAGATCCATGATATGGCTGTTTGGTTCGATCCAGTCGCTAATAACTTGGTAGTCGTGTCGAGTGAGGCCGGTCTGGCGCAGAATTTTACTCATGCTGAGGCCTCATTGTTGTGCTCGAGTTGGCTGTGAATGCGGTTCATATAGGCGCGCAGCACACTGACATAATGGTCAATTGAAAGGAGAAATGAATCGTGTCCATGTGGCGATTCGATTTCAGCATAGCTCACATTTAGCTTGTTGCTTTGCAGTGCGCGCACAATTTCACGGGAACGCTCAACTGAGAATCGCCAGTCACTGGTGAATGACATTACTAGGAAGTTGGCGCTGGCGGCGCTAAGCGCGCCACTGAGTGTACCGTCGGCGTCTGCCGCCGGGTCGAAGTAGTCGAGCGCCTTGGTCATCAGGAGATATGTGTTGGCGTCAAAGCGGTCAACAAATTGGTCGCCTTTATAGCGTAGATACGATTCGACCTCAAACTCCGGCGTAAATTCGTAGTCGAATTTGGCTTTCTGCTGCAAGCTACGACCGAACTTGTGCGCCATGGAGTCGTCTGACAAATAGGTGATGTGGCCCAACATGCGAGCAACGCGCAGCCCACGACGTGGACGTGTATTGTGCTGATAATAGTTGCCGTCGAAAAACTCAGGATCGGTACGAATGGCTTGGCGCGCGACGTCATTGAAGCCAATGTTTTGCGCTGTGAGCTTGGCAGTGGACGCAATTACGATGGCGTGCCGAACACGCTCAGGAAAACTAATGCTCCATTGCAACACCTGCATGCCACCTAGGCTGCCGCCAATCACGGCGGCCCATTGCTGAATTCCAAGTTGATCAGTTAAGCGAGCCTGCGATTCGACCCAGTCTGATACAGTGACGATTGGAAAATCAGGCCCAAATGGCTTGCCCGTTTCTGGGTTATTACTACTGGGGCCGGTGCTGCCGCTGCAGCCGCCCAGGTTATTGCTGCACACAATAAAGAATCGATTGGTGTCCAGTGGTTTGCCAGGCCCCACCAGCGCTTCCCACCAACCGGTAGGCTGCTTCTGCCCAGCGTGGCGCCCTGCGGCATGGTGGTCACTGCTGAGCGCGTGACAAATCAACACGGCATTACTGGCATCTTGGTTCAGTTCACCATAGGTCTCATAGGCCAGCTGATATTGGTCGAGGCGACTTTTACTAGTGAGTTCCAGCGGAGTATCAAAGTGCGCAATCTTTGGTTCGACGACGCCGACTGAGTGAGGCTTATTCATCGTTCAATAAAACCGCTCTAAACCGGAATCGGGGCGAGGTATTCCCAGATTAAATACAGGCTTGCTTGTAATAGAAGTAGCACCACAACTGGTGAAAAGTCGAGCCCAGCCAGTGGTGGGATTAGTCTTTGTGCGGGTGCTAATAGTGGGTTACTGATCGAGCGAGCAACCATGACCACAGGGTGGTAGGTGTGTGGGTTGACCCAGCTCGCAATAATCCCAACCACGATGGCTGCAATGAAGAGATAGATGCTGTATCGCAGCACCAGCCCAACACTGATTACCAGCATCGCAATCGGATTTGCGCCAACGCCGTGCAACGCAAAATAAACAAACAGTTTAATGATCGCGATGATCAGCGCTAACACGACTGTGGCTGTGTCAATGGTGCCGATGCTCGGTAAAACTTTGCGCAGCGGAATCACAAGCGGGTTGGTCATTGTGATGATGAACTGCCCGATCTGATTGCGAAAATCAGCGCGCACCCATTGCATCCAGAAGCGCAGTAGCACGACATATAAAGCCATTGAAAGTACGGCTTGGATTAAAAAATGGACGGCGTTTTGCATATCTGTTTTTGACTTTGTGTGTTAGCGATTACGTGGTTGCAATTGGGAAGGTTAGGTTTAACCAAGTTCATCAGCAAGTTCGGCCGAGCGAAGGCGTGCGGCGTCAAATGCCTTGGCTACCAGCTGCTCCAAGCCCTTTGTGCGAAACTGCTTTAAAGCCTGCTCCGTCGTGCCGCCAGGGGATGTGACTTTGTCGATCAATACCGCCAGCGAGTCGTCGCTAGCCTTGACCAGTTTGGCAGAGCCTTCCGCTGTTTGTACGGCGAGAGCCAATGCAGTTTCTGGTTTCAACCCCGCTTCGACAGCCGACTTAACCAGTGACTCGATAAACAACATAAAGTAGGCCGGACCGCTGCCAGACAGCGCGGTAACCAAATCGATGTCGGACTCCTCATCGACCCAGCAGGTCAAGCCAACTGTATTTAACAGTTGCTCGGCTTGCTGGCGTTGAGCTGCGTTGACTAATTCGGTGGCGTATAGACCGCTAGCGCCTGCGCCGATGAGTGCCGGCGTATTTGGCATGACTCGGACGATGGCATGGCGTTCTTCTAACCAGGCATCAATCGAGTCGGCGCGGATACCGGCAACAACCGAAATCAGCAATGGGCGTTTGGCATTAATTGCCGCGGCCAAGGGTTTTATTACCGCCGCCATCACTTGCGGTTTGATCGCAATCACGACGATGTCTGAGGTCTTGATTAGCTCGTCGTTATTTTCACAGCAACGTAGACCGAACTGTTTATGGAGTTCTGTCAAACGCTCAGCACTGGGATCGTAGACACACATATTATGAGGCGCGACGCCGCTGGCGATCATGCCGCCAATCATGCTGGTCGCCATATTGCCGCCGCCAATAAATCCAATGGTTGTGCTCACAATCGTGTGTTTCCTTCGAGATAATTCAGTGTATTGCAGACTTGTGATTGTAGCCTTATTTGACTGCCTGCGCGATGCGCTTACAGTACCAATGTGCTCTGTTTCGTTGCGTTTGGTTTAGCTGCGTGCGCCGAATAAATCAGTGCCAATTCGAACCATGGTGCTGCCAGCCATAACTGCCTGTTCAAGGTCATTGGACATGCCCATGGATAATTCTGTCAAATTAAGGCCATGTCGTTGGTTGATATGGTTGAGTAAATCACGCGCTTGAGTAAAAGTGGCGCGTTGTCGTTCGGGGTCTGGCTGCGGTGCTGGGATCAGCATTAAACCACACAAAGCCAGTTTATCCAGCTCACTAATCTTGGCGCAGAGGTCTGGGGCTTGTTGCACACTGACGCCCGCCTTGCTTTGTTCATCGTCGATGTTGATTTGCACAAGTACTTTCAGCGGCGCTCGCTCTGTTGGCGTGTGTTGGTGCAGACGCTGCGCCACTTTGAGGCGATCAACACCGTGTACCCAACTAAAATGTTCGGCAATGGGTTTACATTTATTGGACTGAATCTGCCCAATGTAATGCCATTCTAACGCCGTGTTTCCAAGTTGAGATTGTTTTTCCTGTGCTTCCTGCAAATAGTTCTCACCAACGTCAGTCAGGCCGGCCTCCGCAAAGCCGTGGATTAATTCGGGCGCCTGACGTTTGCTCGCGCCTATCAGGCGAACTGAATTCGAGTCGCGTCCGGCAGCAGCGCACGCATTTTGTATACGTGTCAATACCTTAGCCAGTTGTGTTGATGCGTAATCGCGGTTACTCATTCGCTGAAATTGTGGTTATACTTGGTGAACTATTGAATTCTAAATTGTATCGCACAAATCCTCGGAGAAGGTATGGACATTGCAGAACTGCTCGCATTTGCTCACAAAAACAAAGCCTCTGACTTACATCTTTCATCCGGTATGCCGCCGATGATTCGTGTTGATGGCGAAATGAAGCGTATCGATTTGCCGGTGCTGGAAGCGGAAACCGTGATCGCCATGATCTTTGACATCATGAACGACCAGCAGCGCAAAACCTACGAAGAAAACCTTGAGGTGGATTTCTCGTTCGAAATTCCAAACGTGTCGCGCTTTCGTGTGAATGCGTTTAATCAGGATCGCGGGCCAGCTGCGGTATTCCGAACCATTCCTTCGGTGGTGCTGAGTTTGGAAGACTTGAACGCGCCACAGATTTTCGGCGAGCTAGTGATGAAACCGCGTGGTTTGATTCTGGTGACGGGTCCAACCGGCTCGGGTAAATCAACGACGCTGGCCGCAATGGTAGACCATATCAACGAAAAGCAGCGTTCGCATATTCTGACGGTGGAAGATCCGATCGAATTTGTGCACAAGAGTAAAAAATGTCTCATCAACCAACGTGAGCTGCATAAAGACACGCACAGTTTTGAAAATGCATTGAAATCCGCATTGCGTGAAGACCCGGACGTGATTCTGGTGGGCGAGCTACGTGACCTAGAAACGATTCGCCTAGCGATGACCGCGGCGGAAACTGGTCACTTGGTGTTGGCGACGCTGCACACGAGTTCGGCGCCCAAAACCATTGACCGGGTCGTTGACGTATTCCCGGCGGAAGAAAAATCTATGGTGCGCTCCATGTTGTCGGAATCCATTCAGTCGGTGATTTCGCAGACCTTGATTAAGCGTGTCGGCGGTGGTCGTGTGGCGGCGCATGAAATTATGGTCGGCACCTCAGCGATTCGAAACCTGATCCGTGAAGATAAAATTGCGCAGATGTATTCGATGATCCAAACTGGTCAGAACGAAGGTATGCAAACGCTGGACCAGTGTTTAGAGAAACTGGTTCGAGACCGTCTGATTACCCCAGCCGATGCACGTGCGCGTGCGGTGGATAAGAGTAAGTTCCTATAGTTTATCTGCCTACCAAACCATTAATAGAGGAGTTGTAAATCATGTATAAGATGGCTGACTTGTTGCGTGCCATGATGGTGAAAAACGCATCGGATTTGTTCATCACGGCCAATGCGACACCGAGTTTTAAAGTGGATGGCAAGATCTACCCGATTGCTGGCACACCCTTAACCGGGAAAGACTCGCAAGAGCTTTG
>JAUHZM010000369.1 GCA_030426005.1 Gammaproteobacteria bacterium | reverse complement strand
CCTTTTTTTTGCCTGCAGCATCTGGCTGCATTAAATAAGCATAAATTCCGTACTTTAGTGTCCATTTGCTTGCCATTGATACAAGCAGGACGTATTATCGCGCGTCCCTGCGATGGCGTTTTAATCGCAGCATCGTTATTCGGTCCTTGGTTACAGAGCTCGGACAATAACAAAGCGTAACGTCTGTAAAAAGACAATAAGTGATAGAAGATATTATGAAAACATTTTCCGCAAAGCCGGCAGAGGTAAAGCGCGAGTGGTATGTCATTGACGCCACTGATAAAGTGCTTGGCCGTGTCGCGACTGAGATCGCGCTTCGTCTGCGAGGCAAACACAAGCCTGAATACACTCCCCACGTCGATACTGGTGACCACATCGTGGTGATCAACGCCGAGAAAATCGCAGTAACAGGTAATAAAGAAGAAGCCAAGATTTATTACCGTCACACTGGTTTCCCAGGTGGTATCAAAGACGTTAATGTACGTAAATTGCGTGAACACGCGCCAGAACGCATCATTGAGAATGCTGTTCGTGGCATGTTGCCGAAAAACCCATTGGGTCGTGCAATGTTCAAAAAACTACACATTTATGTTGGCCCTGAGCATAAGCACCAAGCTCAAGAGCCAAAAGTACTGGAAATCTAGGAGAGTTACATGGCAACGTCAGAAGTTTATTTAGGTACTGGACGTCGTAAGTCTTCAACGGCTCGAGTACGTATTCAATCCGGTTCAGGTTCAATCACGGTCAATCAACGTCCATTGGACGAGTACTTTGGTCGTGAAACAGCACGCATGGTTGTTCGTCAGCCGCTGGTTCTTTTGGACATGGAGAACACATTCGATATTCAGGTGAACGTGCAAGGTGGCGGCGGTAGTGGCCAAGCTGGCGCGATTCGTCACGGTATCACACGCGCATTGTTGGCCTATGATGAAGCATTGCGCCCTGCGCTGCGTTCAGCTGGTTTTGTAACACGTGATGCACGTGAAGTTGAGCGTAAGAAAGTTGGTTTGAAAGGCGCACGTCGTCGTCCACAGTTCTCGAAACGTTAATCGCTTTGAACTGTTTAGGTCGCGTCAGCGATCAACCAGCAGAAACAAAAACGCCAGCCTACGTGCTGGCGTTTTTTTATGCCTGTTATTTGTGCTTGATTCGAGTTCGTTTGGTTGACTGAATCAGAAACTCAACTACACTAAAGCACGCAAATTTATTAACACGTTGGGTTGTTATAGTTACGTGAGTTCGTCTAAGAAAGTCCGAGTAGGAATTATCGGTGGTACAGGGTACACCGGTGTTGAATTGTTAAGGTTGCTGGCGACCCATTCGTCTGTCTCGCTGAGTGTCATTACCTCACGTTCCGAGGCGGGCTTGCCGGTGAGTGATTTGTATCCCAGTCTGCGAGGATTCACCGATCTTGAGTTCACTGTACCAGACCCGGCCGCCCTGGCAGAATGCGACGTGGTGTTCAGTGCCACGCCCAACGGCATCGCAATGACTCATGCGCGTGATCTGCTAGCGCAAGGGGTTAAACTTATTGATCTGGCGGCTGATTTTCGAATTAAAGATATCGCGACCTGGGAGCACTGGTATGGAATGCAACACGCATGTCCAGATTTAGTGGCATCGGCTGTCTACGGGCTGCCGGAATTGAATCGATCCGCGATCAGTCAAGCTCAAATTGTGGCTAACCCAGGGTGTTATCCGACGGCGACCACTTTGGGTTTGTTGCCTTTGTTTGAAGGTGTGCAGGGTGAAGCCAGTGCCCTGGTGGATGCCTCGAATATCGTGGTTGACGCCAAGTCCGGTGTGACTGGCGCGGGGCGGAGTGCGAAAGTAGCCAACCTGTATAGTGAGGTCTCAGATAGTTTCAAGGCGTACGGGGCCGCCGGCCACCGACACCACCCCGAGATATGGCAAAACATCAGTGCGGTAACAAGCCAAACGGTAGGGCTGACGTTTATTCCGCATTTACTTCCGATGTTGCGCGGAATTCATGCCACGATTTATGCAGATCTGCTTGATCCGTCGCAACCCTTGGAAGCGATTCATGAACGCTTTGCAAGCTATTATTCAAATGAGCCATTCGTGGATATACTGCCTCTTGGCCAACACCCAGAGACGCGTTCGGTAAAATCGTCGAACGTTTGTCGAATCGCAATTCACAAAGCGGTTGGTTCAAATAAGCTGGTGGTGTTGTCGGTCATCGATAACCTTACCAAGGGCGCTGCCGGTCAGGCAGTGCAAAATATGAATATCCTGTTTGGCTTTGAAGAAACCGAGGGGCTTAGTTCCCCCGCGATCATGCCGTAATGATTAGGCAAACAGTTATTGATCCGAGTATGTGCTCGGAGTGTAAATAGAGAAACTGATGATTCGTAAACCAACGAACGATCTGACGATTCGCCCTAAAGTAGCGCGTTCCGTTGTGATGACGATTA
>JAUHZM010000368.1 GCA_030426005.1 Gammaproteobacteria bacterium | reverse complement strand
GATGATTCACCTGCCGTGAAGCAATCGTTTGTCTCATTTTGTGAATTCATTCTCGAGCCGTTTTCTGAATCCGCTGAAAGCTGGCCGGGGCACGCCGTGGATGATGATGGTAATTATCTCTGGCGTGAGTCTAAGTTACTCAAACGTGCTGGGAAACGCGGATCGGATGGTATGCTGGTCAAAGGCTTTGTGGTTCCTCCACCTGAATTTATGTTGATTGTACGCAAGCTAACTGGCGTGTTTACCTTTGTATCGACACTCGACGCGCGTATGAATTGCGCCGAACTGCTGCAGCCGTATCTCGACTAGATTGGGTTTGTTGTCCGCTGTGTCGCGGTTTAGAATGATGCTTTAGAAATTCAGGGAGTCATGCATTGATGCAGAATCCGAGTCAGGAACCGATGATCGAAATATCCGGTTTGTCGAAAAACTACGGCGCTAAAAAGGCCCTCGATGACGTTAATCTTACCATTGGCCGTGGGGAGATCGTTGGTCTAATTGGTCCGAATGGTGCTGGCAAATCAACCTTGCTGGCGGCTGTCATGGGCCTGCTAAAGTATTCAGGTTCATTGCGGGTGTTTGGTCGTGACCCATTTCATCAGCGAGCAGCAATGCTGGAACACATGAGCTATATTGCGGATGTGGCGTCGTTGCCGGGCTGGATGAAGGTCCGCGACCTGTTTAAATTTGTGGGTGCCATGCATCCACGTTTCGACTCCGAGAAGGCGATGGCGTTGCTATCCGCCACCAACATTAGCTTGAATGATCGCATTGATACCTTGTCTAAGGGTATGAAAACACGCTTGCATCTAATCACGATTCTGGCTATCGACACCGATTTGCTCGTGTTGGATGAGCCGACCATTGGTCTCGATGTGTTGGTACGTCGAGACTTCCAAGACCGTTTGGTACAAGATTATTATAATCAGCAGCGCTCAATTTTGATCACCACGCATCAAGTTGATGAGATTGAGAATATTCTCACGCGCGTGGTGTTTATCAACCAAGGGCGGATTACCCTGGATTTGGAAATGACCGAATTGCGACATCGTTTTACCAAGTTGGTGGTGACGGCCGCAGACTCTCCCAATCTCGAAGGCCTAGATCTAGTGCATCGCCGCGAATTACCGGGTCGTACCGAACTTATTTTTAAAGGTGGTGACGGGGTGAATGCACGACTTGCCACCCAGGGCGAAGTCCTGACCCCCAGCCTTGAGGACCTGTTTGTGGCGATCAACACGCCCGGGAGTCAGGCATGATTATGAAATTACTGGCCTTACTCTGGCGCGAAGTGCTTGAACACAAGAATTTGTGGCGCGTTCCTTTAATCCTACTAGGTTTTGCTGTCTTGCTGCGTATGTCGTGGATGTTTGGCAATTTGACGACTGATTTTAGCGTGCCGAGCTGGATGGAGTCTGACCCGACGGTCACCAGCGTGATTGATGGGGCGATGGCGCGTGCACTAGATGCGATGAATTATGTGGTGATGATGGCCATGTTTATTGTGTCGGTGTTTTATACCTTGTCCTGCCTGTACAACGAACGTCAGGACAACAGTATTTTGTTTTGGCGTTCTTTGCCGGTGTCTGACTCGTTGACCATCGCGTCCAAATTGTTGGTGGCGTTGGTGGCTATTCCGCTGGTGATTGTGGTTACGCAAGCACTGGTTTCGGTTATCTTTTTGACCACTAAGGCACCGACTTATCTGATGTCTTATTATGACCGTTCGTTGCTGGCGCTCGGGAAGGTGGTTTTGTGGTCGATGGTACCGACGATTTCATGGTGCTTGCTCTGTTCACAATTAGCTAAGCGCAATCCATTCTTGCTGGCATTCGTGGCGCCGGTGTTGCTGGTGTGGGTCGATAAACTGTTCCTGAATGGAGTGGTGAGTGAGACCTTAGTGGTCAATCGCATCACTGGGTTTTCAACGCACACGCTGATGCCGCTGGTCTGGGGACTGGCATTCAGTGCCGCGTGTATTGTGTGGACCATTACTAAGCGCAGCGCTCGAGTCTGATATGGACTGCGCTAAAGGGATTTTGATTGAAAAGCTGCATTCGCCGGGGACGCTCAGATGAAAACACTGGTGTTCGTGCCTGGCATTATGGGCTCTGAATTGCGCAATCAGCAGACCAATGAACGCGTCTGGCCACCAACCTTAGCGCAGATTGTCAGAAAATCACTGCGTGCCGAAGTCTTGCTGGACGAACACCTAACACCGAACAAGCCAATCGCGAATATTGCGCGCTTTTACCCTGTCTATAGTAGTTTACTTAACGATTTAGAGCGTTGTGGTTATTCGCTGGACGGTGCCTCTGGCAAGCTGCTGATTGCGTTTGCCTATGATTGGCGCCAAGACAACGTGGTGTCGGCTGAGCGCCTCGCCGAGCGCCTCGATCTACTTTCGAGTGACGACGACGTTGTCTTATTGGGGCATTCG
>JAUHZM010000367.1 GCA_030426005.1 Gammaproteobacteria bacterium | reverse complement strand
CGCCATTGATGGAGCGAATAACGCTGTCTACCAAAGCTTGACCAGCCGCGAAGGTATCTTGTTGGATGGTGGTCAGCGACGGCGCCAGGTGCTCAGCGGTCGGAATGTCGTCGAAGCCGACAATGGCTTTGTCACGCGGTACGCGTAATCCGTGCTCGCGCAAGGCTTTGATGGCCCCAATCGCAATCAAATCACTCGCGCAACTGATGGCGGAGAAAGCCACACCACTCATAACCAATTGGTGAGCGGCCTTGTAACCGCATTCTTCTGAAAAGAATGCATCGACACGCAAAGCGGGATCAACTTCTAAGCCATGCTCTGCGTGCGCTCGGCAATAGCCCGCATAGCGGTCACGAAATTCTGGGTAGTCGCTCGACTGATCGCCCAAAAACGCGATACGCGTGTGATTCATGCGAATTAGATGGTCGGCAGCAAGGTAGCCGCCGAGTTCATTATCGCTACCAATAAATAGCCCCGGCTGATCTTTGATTACCGGTCCCCAAGTCACGAAGTGTGCGCCTTCCTGATCCAATTTAGAGATGCGTTCGATATAACTCGGGTAGTCGCCATAGCCTAAAAAGATAATGCCATCGGCCTTGTTGGCGTCTTCGTATTCCGCGTTCCAGTCGTCGCTCAGTTGTTGAAATGAAATCAATAAGTCGTAACCTTGCTGCGCTGAAGCACGGGTAATACTGCCCAGCATCGACAAGAAGAATGGGTTGATGAACGCCTCATGTTCGTCACTGTCTTCGAACAGTAGCAAGGCCAGTGTGTTGGTGCGCTGCGAGCGAAGATTGCGCGCGTTAACATCCACTTTGTAATTCAGCTCGCGCGCGATTCGTTGTACACGTTTTCGTGTTTCAAGGCTCACTAATGGGCTGTCGCGCAGGGCACGAGAGACCGTAGGTTGCGACACACCGGCCAGATGTGCGATGTCAACGGATGTAGGTTTGTTCTTGCCTTTCATAGGTGGATGGATTTATGTAAATAAATTACATTATTAGTTGCCGCTTACTTGTAACTTGTTGACCATCTTATTATTCTCACAAGCGGAGAGGGTTCGCTCGCTCTTAGGAGCAGAGTAGCATTAATGCTGTGAAATTGGCTAACTTGGAACGAGGATTAGCTAGCAATTTGTCTGCCACTGATACGCATTGTAGCGTGTGTTGGCGGTCAGCACAGCAGAAAGTAAGAGGATGGAAGGTCACTGATTGTCATGCCACTGGTGGCATTGGTGCAGCGACATTCCGCAGGACGCAGATCAGTTTTGAGCCGCGCTCAAGCTGACTGAAAGCTTATATAACACTAATAATGAAAGAGAACTCACCATGGCCCAAGCACCAAACATGAAAGCCCCAAATGCTTCGCTCGGCGAAGGCGAAGGTACCAATTATTTGGTCCCCTTAATTATCCTGACGTCTTTGTTTTTTATGTGGGGTTTTTTGACCTCGCTCAACGACGTTTTAATTCCGTATTTCAAAAAGCTGTTTGATTTGAATTACACGCAAGCGTTGCTGATTCAATTTTGTTTCTTTACCGCCTACGGTGTCTGTAGTATTCCGTCTGGAACGCTGGTTAAGCGTATAGGGTATCAGCGCGGTGCGGTGGTCGGACTGGCAGTCGCCGCAGTCGGTTGTTTTTTATTCGTGCCAGCGGCGAATAATTTGAACTACAACCTGTTTTTAGGCGCCTTGTTTGTATTGGCGTCAGGCATCACCTTGTTGCAGGTATCCGCTAACCCTTATGTGGCGCAGTTAGGTCCAGCCGCAACAGCACCGAGACGACTGACTTTGACACAAGCATTCAATTCTTTCGGTGCATTCTTAGGTCCAAAAATTGGCGGCACCCTGTTGCTGGGCGCGGCTGCATCGGCAACCGTGTTGACGGCTGATGCCGTAAAGATGCCGTATGTGAATCTGGGTATCGCGTTGTTAGTGATGGCCGTGGTATTTCTGTTCGTTAAATTGCCGAACCTGACCGACGAGTCTGAAAAAGGCAGCTATAAAGATGCCTTAGGTTTTCGTCACTTAGTGTTAGGCGTGATTGCCATTTTCGTTTACGTTGGCGCAGAAGTCGCCATCGGCAGTTTGATTATCAACTTTATGGCAGACCCTGCGATTGCCGGTATGCCAGAAGAGCGCGCCGCCGACTTTGTGGCGTACTATTGGGGGCTAGCGCTGATCGGACGTTTTGTTGGCGTGGCGCTCATGTTTGTTATTCCTGGCAACCGTATGTTGCTGATCAACGCGGTGTGTGCAGTAGCGCTCCTAGTAGTGACGATCACGACAGGTGGTAAACCGGCATATATGGCGTTGGTGGCTGTTGGCTTCTTTAACTCACTGATGTTCCCAACCATCTTCAGTCTGGCCATTGCGAAGCTGGGCCCACTTGCTAGCCGTGGTTCAGGTCTATTGTGTACCGCGATTATCGGTGGTGCTTTGATTCCG
>JAUHZM010000070.1 GCA_030426005.1 Gammaproteobacteria bacterium | reverse complement strand
AAAAGCCCAAAAAGCCAAAGGTTGAAACCTCGACGTCACTAAAGCGCAACTGGTCGCGCGCCGTCGGCAAGCGAATCAAGCCAGGTGATGCGGTGTTATCACCGGCCTCGCTCGGTGCCTATGTTTATGCCGCCGCCACTAATGGCCGAGTTGAGAAAATCGATATTGAGTCGGGTAAAGTCGCCTGGTCTTATTCGGATAAGAAAGAAACAATTACCGCCGGTGTCAGTGTTGGCGGTGGTCTGGTCCTGTTCGGAACTGGTGAAGGTTATATTTACGCTTTGAATCAAAGTGACGGTGCACTGGCCTGGAAATCACAGTTAGATAGCGAGGTGCTGTCCAGTCCAGTGATCGATGGCAATCTGGTGGTCGCACGTACCGGTGATGGCAAAGTCTATGGTTTGTCTGCCTTCGACGGTTCACGCAAATGGACGATCAGTCGTCAGTTGCCTAAACTGACACTGCGCGGCGACTCGCGTCCAGTGGTGACTCAGGGTGTGGTTTTTGCCGGCTTCTCGGATGGTTTATTAGCTGCACTTCAAGCTGAAACTGGGCGAGCGCTCTGGGACTTCCCGATTTCATTCCCGCGCGGCACCAATGACATAGAGCGTTTGTCCGACATCGATACCAATCCTTTGCATGTTGGCGATTTTATTTATGTGTCGTCCTACCAAGAGGTAACGCACGCGCTCAATATTCAGGAAAAACGCATTGAGTGGAGTGCAGACGTCTCGTCTTACCATTCAATGGCCTATGATGCAGCGTATTTGTACATCGTCGACAAAAGCGGCGTGGTGCATCAGATTGATCGCGCAACCGGCAACAAGGTCTGGTCGCAATCGGCTTTACGTCTTTT
Source organism: Gammaproteobacteria bacterium (assembly GCA_030426005.1). Lineage (GTDB taxonomy): Bacteria > Pseudomonadota > Gammaproteobacteria > Arenicellales > Arenicellaceae > Arenicella. The sequence continues at coordinate 11,235 of JAUHZM010000070.1, read as the reverse complement.
TCCTGTTACCGCGCCAGTCTCGGTTGGCCCCTATGTGGTTGTCAGCGAAGGCGACGGCGGTCTATACATCTTAAGCAAACAGGATGGTCGTCTGCTTGGCAAACACGCGTTGGGTGCTAAGACAATCATCGGCGAGCCCGTGGTCGATTCAGATACGTTTTTTGTGCTCGATAGTGACGGCAACTTGCAGTCGCTCAGCATCCTGAATCGCAAATAAGAACTTTAATCACGCGCGGAAGAGGATCGTGATACGAAGCTAGTTTCTTCCCGCTCAAGCACTCAGGTACCCAATCGTGGACGAGCAACATTTCACAGAACAACCCCCCACGATTGAGGCAGCGAAACCGATTATTTCTATTGTCGGTCGCCCAAACGTTGGTAAATCAACACTTTATAACCGCTTAACCCGCAGCCGGGATGCGATCGTCGATGATCGACCCGGCGTCACGCGAGATCGCATGGTCGGCGTTGGACGCGTCGGCGAGAGTCCGTACTGGATCGTTGATACAGGTGGTATCGAATCAGACAACGAAGAAATCCATAGTCTTATGCGCGATCAAGTCGAGTTCGCGCTCCAGGACAGCGATGCAGTCATCTTTATCGTAGACGGCCGCGATGGTGCGACCCCGGTAGATATCGAAATTGCCAAGCAGCTGCGACAAAAACCGGATATCAGTGTCTATCTCGCTGTCAATAAAGCCGAAGGCTTAAATCGCGCACTGGTTGCGTCGGACTTCTACCAACTTGGTCTCGATCAACCCAGTATCATCTCCGGTAAAAATGGCGATGGTGTGGTGCGATTACTCAACCGTGTGCTGTCTGAAACTGAAGGCCGTCGACAGGCTGAAAAAGACACATACGATATTCCCGAAGGCGTTGCTAAGCTGGCTATCGTCGGTCGCCCGAACGTTGGTAAGTCAACGTTGTTGAATACCTTGGTCGGTGAAGAGCGTGTGGTGGTTTACGATATGCCGGGTACTACGCGCGACAGTATTCACGTGCCCTTCAAATTCGATGACAAAGAATACGTTTTAATCGATACAGCGGGAATGCGTAAAAAGTCTCGTATCGATGATCGCGTTGAACGATTCTCGGTCATGAAAACGCTGCGCGCCGTTGAGTTGGCGCAGGTTGTTGCAATCGTTCTGGATGCCCGCGAGGGGATCGTAGATCAGGACAATCGGCTGATTAACCTAGTCTTTGAGAGTGGTCGCTCATTGATGATTTTGGTCAACAAATGGGACGGGATGTCTGCCTATGATCGTGATCAGGTGCGCGTACAGATCGATCGCAAGTTCGGCCATATGGGTAATATCCCAATTGAGTTTATCTCGGCAAAATTAGGCAAGGGCGTTGGTGTCATTATGCCGTTGGTCGACCGTTTGTATAACAGTGCCATGACTAAGATGGGCACGGGCCGAATCAATCGAATTCTGAAAGCCGCCGAGGAAAAACGAAACCCGCCGATGGTGGGGAATTTCCGCATCAAAATAAAATTTGGCCACCAGGGTGGTATGAACCCGCCGCATGTGGTGATTCACGGGAATCAGTTGGATAAACTGCCGCAAACTTATCAGCGTTATCTGTCTAATACTTTCGAGCGTGAGTTCGACCTAATCGGCACCAAGGTTCGGTTGTCGTTCAAGACCTCAGAAAACCCGTATAAGCCACCGGCTAAGCCGTCACGCAAAAGTAAGGACCACGTCAAAAATCGTAGTGGTCGACGCGGTAAGAACAGCAAGAAGTCCTGATTATCGTTATTCGGGCGAAAGCTGGGTCAGTATTTGCGGGTTAACCAGCGTGCGATTCATTCTGGTTTGCCAGTACAGCGTTACCGGTTCTGCACGATCACTCGGCGAACCGGTATTCCCCAGCATGGCACCTGCAATGACGCCGTTGCCCGCTTCGACGGTCACATCAAATACGCCATCAATCACGCTGAATAAGCCGCGTCCGTGGTCCAGAAAAACCTGTGAGCGCCCAGTTTCTGAGTCAGTCACCACGCGTGACACAATCGCGTCTTGCGGTGCAATCACGTTGGTCAGTTTGGTCGTTGTCATCGCAGCCGAATTGATGGTCAGAATTTTGCCACTGTTCTCATTAGCTACCTTTTCACCAAAACGCATAACCCAGTCACCGTCCGCAGGACGTCTTAACGGTAGGTTTGGTTGTTGCGTATTGCTAAACTCGATCTCACTCCATGCTGATGGTTCGCGCACTAAATTCCGCGCATAGTCAGCGGGGAGTGGCTCGGCGGACGTGCTTGCCGCTGGCTCATGGATAATGTCGATGCTGCGGAAATTATCCAGTGATTGTTGGTGATCGTCGATGTACACCACATATTCGCCCGGTAAGGTGTTCAAATCGATACCGATCAGCACACGCCAGACTTTGGTTTTTTCGAGAACCACGGCTTCATATAGGCCGTATCGTACTTCGGGCAATTGGTCTGACTTTTTTTCGAGTTCAAGCTCAACCACACCGCCGGGGTAGTTATATTGAGCCATCGCCGGCATCGCGTTGAGCGTCAGATACGCTAGCGAGCAAGCCGCAATCGCAAATCGTTTAATCATGGGGCGTGATCTCGTTGACCGTACAACCTAGTTCTGCGTCTGAGACGCGCACGCGAATGGCGGCGCCAACGGCAGTTTGCGCGCCGTGTTTGAGTACGGCATTGTCTTCAGTATGAGCAATCGCAAAACCGCGGTCGAGGGTCGCTAATGGGCTGACTAAATGCAACTGGCTGGCCATGGCGCGTAATCGATCTTGAGTTTGTTTTAACAGCCTTTGTTCAGCGCTTTGCAGTCGTTTGGCGGTGTCACTTTGCTGTGCCTGGTGTTGCCTGATCTGTTTGATCGGGTTATTGCGAGTCAGGCGTTTCCGATTGGTGTTGAGGCGCTCTTGTCTGGTTCTCTGTTGACGCAGTTGTCCGCTCACTAATGATGTGCCCAGTTTAGTTAGACGCTCGAGTTTATTGCTTAACTGCTGGCGCGGATGAACCAATTGTCGAGCTGTCATGTCGACGTTCTGAGCCAGGCGTTGGAACTGCCGTTTTAGACTCAGCGGTAAGCGTTGGCCTAATGCGTTGAGCTGAGTCAATAGTTGACTGGTGTCTGGACTTAACAGTTCGGCAGCGGCGGTTGGCGTTGGTGCACGTAAATCCGCCACTAGGTCGGCGATAGTGACATCAACCTCATGGCCAACTCCGCTGACCACCGGAATAGGGCAATTGTAAATCGCGCGCGCCACCTGCTCATCATTAAAGCTCCATAGATCCTCCAGCGAGCCGCCGCCGCGGCTGACGATCAATACGTCACACCGTTGGTGAGCGATTGCCGCATTGATGGCATCCACAATGGAACCCGCTGCGGTGTCGCCCTGGACTAAGCTTGGATAAATAATGACGGGAATTCCTGGGCATCGACGTTGCAGTGTCGTGAGGATATCGCGCACCGCGGCGCCGGAGCTCGAGGTGACCAAGCCGATGCATTGCGCAAACTTTGGCACCGCTTGCTTATGTGCCTGGCTAAATAGGCCTTCAGCGTTCAGTTTTTGCTTTAGCTCTTCATACCGTCGCTGCAATAATCCTTCGCCAGCTTCCTCGATGTATTGCACAATACATTGCAGGTCACCGCGTGCCGTGTATACCGAAATCTTCGCTCGTACGCGCACCAGATCACCAACTTTAGGTCGGTAGCGGTTAACGCTGGCTCGGCCTTTGAACATGGCACACCGAAGCTGCGATCGGTCGTCTTTGAGACTGAAGTAGATATGCCCAGACGCTGGTGTGCTCAGTGACGACAACTCACCTTCGATCCAGATTTCCGGGTAACTCGCCTCCATAAGGCGGCGCATCTCATCAGCCAGTTCGCTGACCTTAAAAATGGTGGGGTTCTGGTTCATGCTGCGCGGAAAACTCTGAGTTTTTTGGATTCGGCCATTGGCGGGCATTTTAGACTAAATGCCGAGTCATGAAAAAAAATTTGGTTTTTTATCGATTAGTTGGACACGCCGGTAGGCGAGACCGAAATGGTTCGTTATAATCCGCTGGCGGTGGTGGTTAGTCTCCACAGTGGCGATAGATGGTGAACCCGGTCAGGCCCGGAAGGGAGCAGCCGTAGCGATCGATTCGGGTGCTGTGATCAGGTTAGCCGCCGCCGTCTTTATAATAATTATGCCTCACTGAACTGCACAATGCAGGTTGCGACTGAGTTGAGCAACGGAGTGTGGCACAACGCGAAAATTTGCAGCCTTGTCACCTATCGTGTTGCTCGAATACAATGCGATAAACCGTTCTCGGTTACGAGAGAACACCTAACTGACAACCTCAATCACCTCCTCAGAATTCGCAGTTTATGGCATATCTTGCACTGGCCAGAAAGTGGCGCCCCAAATCCTTTGCCGAAGTTGTCGGGCAAGGGCATGTTGTGCAGGCTTTGTCGAACGCGTTAGATTCTGGGCGCGTGCATCACGCGTTTCTGTTTACCGGCACACGCGGCGTCGGTAAGACCACCTTAGCACGTATCTTTGCTAAATCGCTTAACTGTGAATCGGGCACCAGTGCGGAACCCTGTCAGCAGTGCAATACCTGCGTGGCCATTGATGAAGGGCGATACGTCGATTTGATTGAGGTCGATGCGGCATCACGAACCAAGGTCGATGACACCCGTGAATTGCTCGAAAACGTGCAATACGCTCCGACCGCCGGCAAGTTCAAAGTGTACCTGATCGACGAGGTGCACATGCTCTCTGGCCACAGTTTCAACGCCTTGTTGAAAACGCTGGAGGAACCACCGGAGCACGTCAAATTCCTGTTTGCAACAACCGACCCGCAGAAGTTGCCAGTGACGGTATTGTCGCGTTGCTTACAGTTTAATCTGCGGGCGATGCGCCCTGAACAGGTGGAAAACCAGCTGGTTAAAATCCTGGGCAATGAAGGCATTGGTTTCGACCAATCGGCGTTACAGGCCTTGGCAAAAGCCGCCGACGGTAGTATGCGCGATGGTCTAAGTCTGCTAGATCAAGCAATTGCGCAAGGCGATGGCGAAGTGCGTCTGGCGGAAGTCGAGAGCATGCTCGGCACCATCAAAGCCGAACACATTGGTGGTCTGTTACGTGCTCTGGCATCGCAGGATGTGGATGCGGCACTCAACGTCGTGCGCGATATGGCGGATCACGCAGTGGATTTTTCGGCCGCGCTCGACGATGTGATGATGCATCTGTATTACGTGAGTTTGGCGCAGGTCGCACCGGCCAGTGCCAATGTTGCTGACTGCGATCAGACCCTGATCCAAGAACTTGCCACCAGCCTGCCTGCCGAGCAAGTTCAGCTCTACTATCAGATCGGGTTGCTTAGCAAGCGCGATCTCGCCTTGGCGCCAAGCCTGCGAGTGGGCTTTGAAATGGCAGTGTTGCGCATGTTGGCGTTTGAACCCGTTGACGCGTCTGGCGGTCAGACTAACGAACCGACGCCGAGCAGTGCGACGAAGGTTTCTAGTTCAGAGCAAGTTTCAGCCGCTCAGGCAGCGCCAGCACCACAAGCAGCACCACAGCCAGCACCACAGCCAGCACCACAAGCAGCTCCACAAGTAGCTCCACAAGTAGCTCCACAAGTAGCTCCACAAGTAGCTCCACAAGTAGCTCCACAAGTAGCTCCACAAGTAGCTCCACAAGTAGCTCCACAAGCAGCTCCACAAGCAGCTCCACAAGCAGCTCCACAAGCGGCTCCACAAGCAGCTCCACAAGCAGCTCCACAAGCGGCTCCACAAGCGGCTCCACAGCCGAGTTCCGCTGCCCAGGTATTGGCTGGCCACAACGAGTGGGGCGAGTTGGTTGAACAGAGTAACCTGATTGGTTTACCCAAAGAGTTGGCCATGAATTGTGCGTGCGAGCGCTTGGCAGAAGACCGTATTCAGCTGTCCTTGACACCCAGTTTGGGACACTTACTAAAACCCGAGCGTTTGGAAAAGATTCGCGCGGCGATGCGCGATGTGGTCAATGCATCGGTACAGGTTGAAATCGACGTTGAAGAGTCCGATAAAGAAACGCCGGCGGAATGTTTAGCGCGATTGGGGCATGAAGAGCTCGAGCGTACTAAACAAAGTTTTCACGAAGACCCAGGTGTGCAGGCGCTCATGAGCGAATTTGGCGCAACCCTGAACGAAGATTCGATTAAACCGCACTCAAATTAATTTGAGTTGTGGTCAACGTAACCCCATAAGAGGAATGACCTAAATGAAAGGTGGATTAGGTAATTTGATGAAGCAAGCCCAGGCGATGCAAGAAAACATGCAGAAAGCCCAGGCTGAGCTAGCCAATATTGAAGTAACCGGTGAGTCTGGTGGTGGCATGGTGAAACTCACGATGACCTGCCGTCATGACGTAAAGAGCGTCAAGATTGATCCAGAATTATTGACTGACCCAGACGACAAAGAAGTGCTTGAAGACCTGATCGCTGCGGCCATGAATGACGCGGTCCGCAAGGTCGAGAAAACATCACAAGAAAAAATGTCCGGTTTGACCAACGGATTTAATATTCCTGGCATGAAGATGCCGTTCTAATTGATCCGCGTAGAGTCCTAATGGTTCTGTCATCGGCAATTGAAGCACTCAAGGAGGCGCTCAAGGCGCTACCGGGTGTGGGCCCCAAAAACGCACAGCGGATGGCGTTTCATTTGCTGGAGCGTGATCGCGAAGGTGCCAAGAAAATTGCCGATGCCTTAAACAATGCACTGGAGAAAATCACCTCCTGTGAGCGTTGCAATACGTTTTGCGAGAGTCGACTCTGCGATATATGTGCCTCTGAAAAGCGGGATAAATCATTGCTTTGCGTGGTGGAAACACCAGCTGATCTTCAAGCGATTGAGCAGGTTGGTGCCTACCAGGGTTTGTACTTCGTGCTGATGGGTAAACTCTCACCACTGGAAGGCATCGGCCCGGACCAGCTTGGCTTTAAGCGTCTGAATCAAATCGTGGCAGAGAACGAGATCCAGGAAGTCATTATCGCCACCAATATTACCGCCGAAGGTGAAACCACGGCTGATTATACTCAGCAAATGTTGATGCCATACGATGTGCAGATTACCCGTTTGGCGCGTGGTGTGCCGGTCGGTGGTGAGCTGGAGTATATGGATCAACGCACCTTGGCTGCCGCGTTTAAGGACAGACGTGCCACCAGTCGATAACGGAAAGGCCACTGCGTAAACAGAACGACGCAATTAACCCATTTTAAGAATATCTCATTGAGCCGAAGTCAATCGGCCATCCCATTAAAACTATTAAGCTACATTATGAAGTCTATTGAATCTCGAATTGCGGACGAGCTCCGCGTTGCGCAAGGCCAAGTTACGGCGGCCATCGGTTTGCTGGATGAAGGCGCGACCGTGCCATTTATTTCTCGCTACCGTAAGGAGGTGACCGGCGGGCTGGATGATTCTCAGTTGCGCGAGTTAGAGGATCGACTGAAATATTTGCGTGAACTCGAAGACCGACGCGCTACGATCTTATCGAGTATCGAAGAGCAGGGTAAGCTGAGTGACGATCTTAAGACCTCCATTCTGGGCGCGGAGACAAAAAACAGTCTCGAAGACTTGTATTTGCCTTACAAGCCAAAACGACGCACCAAAGGTCAAATCGCACGTGAAGCCGGACTGGAGCCGTTGGCTGACGCGCTGTTAAACGACCCAATGTTGGATCCCGAGACCGAAGCGGCTGGGTATTTGAACGACAGTGAAGAAACACCTGTAGCCGACACAAAGGCAGCCTTAGACGGTGCACGCGCGATACTGATGGAGCGTTTTGCCGAGGATGCCGCCCTGTTGGCGCGCTTGCGAGACTATTTGCAGGCGAATGCGGTGGTCACGGTGAACGTGGTCAAAGACAAAGAACAGGAAGGCAGCAAGTTTCGTGACTACTTTGATTATCAAGAGCCATTCAATGCAATTCCGCCGCATCGCGCGCTGGCAATTTTCCGTGGCCGTAACGAGGGCATTCTAAATTCGACGCTCGATATCGCTCCACCGGAAGGCGGTTGGGAATCTGACTTAGCACACCCGTGCGCGCAAATGGTGGCTGAACACTGGGGAATTCAGATTCAAGGTCGTCCAGCCGACAAGTGGCTGTCACAAGTGGTGAGCTGGACTTGGAAGATCAAAGTGTTGCTGCACCTCTCTGGTGACCTGATGTTTGATCTGCGCGAGCGCGCTGAAGCCGAAGCGATTCGTGTGTTCTCGCTGAACTTGAAAGACCTCTTGTTGGCAGCACCGGCCGGTGCCAAGGCGACCTTGGGACTGGATCCCGGTCTGCGCACTGGCGTGAAAGTGGCGGTGGTCGACAAAACAGGGCAATACCTTGACCAAGCAACAATTTACCCGCACGCACCAAAAAATCAGTGGGATCAATCGATTGCTGAGATCGCCGCGCTGGTGGCGAAGCATGGTGTGGAATTGATTGCCATCGGCAACGGCACGGCGTCGCGTGAGACAGACAAGCTCGCCGGAGATTTGATCAAGCGTCACCCTGAGTTGCGCGTCACCAAGGTGATGGTCAACGAAGCGGGTGCCTCGGTGTATTCGGCCTCCGAGTTTGCCGCGCGTGAGTTCCCTGATCTCGACGTCACCATTCGAGGTGCGGTATCAATTGCACGTCGATTGCAGGACCCCTTGGCGGAGCTGGTTAAGATTGAGCCAAAATCGATTGGGGTCGGTCAGTATCAGCACGACGTAAACCAATTCCAGTTGGGCCGCTCATTGGATGCGGTTATCGAGGACTGCGTGAACGACGTTGGTGTGGATTTGAATATGGCGTCCATGCCGTTGTTACGACGGGTTTCTGGTTTAAATGAAACCATCGCCAATAACATTGTGATGTACCGTAATCAGCACGGTGAATTCAGCAGTCGCGAGCAATTGAAAGAGGTGCCGCGTCTGGGTGATAAAACCTTTGAACAGGCGGCTGGTTTCTTGCGTATTGTTTCAAACAACGCTAATCCGCTGGATTCGTCAGGTGTTCACCCAGAGGCGTACTCGGTAGTGGAAGCCATCGCGCGTAAAAACGGCCGCGAAATCAATTCGATTATTGGCGATACCCAGTTCCTGAATAAGTTAAAACCCGAGGACTACACCACCGAGCAGTTTGGTGTACCTACCGTCACCGACATCATCAAGGAGCTGAACAAACCGGGCCGCGATCCGCGCCCTGAGTTTAAAACCGCGGCCTTGCGTGACGGCGTTGAAACGATCAAAGACCTGGTGGAAGACATGGTGCTGGAAGGCACAGTCACCAACGTCACCAACTTTGGCGCGTTCGTTGACATCGGTGTACACCAGGATGGCTTGGTGCATATCTCCTGCTTGGCCGATAAGTTTGTTGATGATCCACACAAAGTGGTGAAGGCAGGTCAGATCGTCAAAGTCAAAGTACTGGAAGTCGATGTGCAGCGTAAGCGGATCGCATTAACCATGCGCTTGCAAGAGACCAGCGCTGAACGGCGTGACCGTGGTCAAGGTGCTGGCAAGCCAAAGCCCCGCAATAACAAACCAGTGCGCGCTAATAAACAGCGCGCTATGCCAGCGAATAACGCGATGGCTGAAAAATTGGCCGCAGCGTTCAAAAAATAAGCGAAACCCTGGCGGCATAGGCTAGATGTTCTATGCCGTCAAAATTCACCAAAAAAAGGTGAATCCGAATCCATGAGACGCGCATCTAAGTTTTCATAGTGCGCGTCTGTGGCTCAAAATTGCATGCCGGAAATTGGTCACAGCGTGGTTTAATATCACTCAAAACTGATCATTCAAGGAGCCCCCCGACCATGCTCAAAATCGACAATGTCGCCAAGACTTATCCGAATGGCGTTGCCGCGCTGAAATCCGTCAACCTGCACATAGATAAAGGACTCTTTGGTTTATTGGGGCCGAATGGCGCTGGTAAATCGACCTTAATGCGTACGCTGGCAACCCTACAACAGCCGGATCAGGGCCAGATCGACTTTAACGGTATCAATGTTCTCACACAGCCCAATGAATTGCGCCAGCGCCTAGGTTACTTGCCGCAGGATTTCGGTGTGTATCCGCGTGTCAGCGCGCTCGATCTGCTAACTCATTTGGCCATACTGAAAAGCATCCACAACAAAGCTCAGCGTAAAGAAGTGGTGGACGGCTTGCTCGCGCAAACCAATCTGTATCAGCACCGTAAGAAAGCCGTGAGTGGTTATTCCGGCGGTATGCGCCAACGCTTTGGTATTGCACAAGCCTTGCTGGGCGACCCCGATTTATTGATTGTCGACGAGCCCACCGCGGGTCTGGACCCTGAAGAACGCAACCGATTTCATAACCTGCTGGTAAGTCTTGGTGCTGAAAAAGTCATTATCTTATCGACGCACATCGTGGAAGACGTATCCGAGCTCTGTGCCAAGATGGCCGTTTTAGGCGATGGCCAAATCTTGCTCGAAGGGAACCCCCTGCAAGTCACCAGTCAGCTCGATGGTCGAATCTGGCGTAAAACCGTGGCACCTGAAGAGGTCGCGGAAATTGAGTCCGAAATGACCGTGATCTCGAAACGTTTGCACGCCGGTCAATCCGTGCTACACGTACTGGCCGATTCGGCACCAGCTGGGTTCGAAAGCACGCCAGCGAACCTCGAAGACGTGTATTTCTCGACGCTAATCCAAGCGCGCAACGCAGCGTAAGGGGGCGATCATGTTTCTAAAAATGCTCGCCTTTGAATGGCGTTATTTTGTACGCCAGCCATCGTTTATTGTGACCTGTCTGGTGTTTTTTCTACTGCCTTTTTTGGCCATGGTGGTGCCGCAGGTGCAGATTGGCTCTGGCGGTAACGTGCTGTTTAACAGTCCCTATGCGATTGCTCAGGTTTTGCTGATCCTGAGCATTTTCAGCATGTTCATGGTGGTGAACTTTGTTGGCGACACCGCACTGCGAAACGAGACCAGCCACATGGCTGAGATAGTTTACACCAAACCGATCCGTCCGTTTGGGTATCAATTAGGTCGCTTCGTTGGGGCTTACCTGATTTGTGTCACGGTATTTGCCATGGTGCCCTTGGGTACCTTGGTCGGTACATGGATGCCATCGGTGGATTCAGAACGACTGGGGCCACTCAATCTGGCGGCGTATCTACAGCCGTTTCTGATCTTCTCGGTGACCACCTTGTTTATTTTGGCGGCGATCTTTTACGCTGTCGCTCAGCGCTCACGCAGCCTGATGTTGGTCTACATGTTTG
>JAUHZM010000069.1 GCA_030426005.1 Gammaproteobacteria bacterium | reverse complement strand
CTCGATGGAAGTCGGCGGCATTGGCCTTGATCTGACTTACTACACTACGGACACTGAAGCAGTCGACGATATTCCTGACACGGATGATCGATTGGTTTTCACTATTTCAAAAGAATTCTAATCGATATTTCGAGTACTAAAATTCAAGTAAAAAGGCCGCAATCAGCGGCCTTTTTTAATGCTTTTAGTGACACGGTTGATAAACCGAAAAACGTCGCTTTAGCGATGACGACCATTCAACGATCGAACAACTCAATTATTAAACAAGGCCTTAACATACCCTACAGCGGGCGCAGCCTAATAAATTAAACGTGAACTAGAGATGCCATCACACACGACGGCGATCATAGATGGGGAGAATTACTCTGAGAGAATCGCGACGACTTCGTCGATCTCAGAAATCAGCTCAGCAACGACCTGACGCTTGACTTGTGTGGTCGGTGTCGATTGCCCGCCAGCTTCCATTTCAATCTGGTTCTTGGCACCACTGATGGTAAACCCTTCGATGTACAACAGACTACGAATACGTCGAATAAGCTGAACTTCATGCCGTTGATAGTAACGTCGATTACCACGACGCTTCACTGGATTCAGTTGTGCAAATTCCTGTTCCCAGTAACGCAATACATGCGGTTTGACCATGCACAACTCACTGACTTCCCCAATAGTAAAATACCGCTTACTTGGAATCGGGGGAAGAGTTGCGTTATCTCCTTGGTCTAACATTATTGCTTTTCCAATATGGCCGAGTTGTTCTTATTTCGTTAGTTTATCAGCTACCAGCGCCGTCCGTACAGTGCAAACACCGGTTTCTAATTATTTTTCTTTAAATTACTTCGATTTACTGCGCTTTATTAATCAAGTTTATCGGAGTGTGCAACGTCCACCTACTGTCGCGCTCGATTGCGTAACTGATTGTTGAAAAAGGCCAACAACCGGTCAAAACACCGATCAGCTTACTTGAATAACTGCTGCAAACTGGACGCATTTGCCTCGATTGCTTCTTTCAACTTTTGGCTGGCTTTAAAAGTCACCACACGACGCGCAGAGATAGGAATCTCCTCACCCGTTTTTGGGTTACGGCCCGGTCGCGCGGGTTTGTCACGCAAACCAAAATTACCAAATCCCGACAACTTGACCGAAGAACCTTCTTCCAATGCCGATTTAATTGATTCAAAAAACTGCTCCACAAACTCTTTGGACTCTCGCTTATTGAGTCCTAGCTCCTCATGGAGAGATACTGCCAGTTCTGCTTTTGTAATTGCCATAAAACCACTCACACGTTTTGGCACACTGCTCAGTATTAACTGCGCAGTGTGGCACCAAATTCTTTTTCGAGCACGGCTCGAGCGGATGCGAACAATGTATCGACTTCGTCGTCGGTCATGGTTCGATCAACAAATCGTAACTCCAGACTGATTGACACGCTCTTGCTGCCTTCAGATACACCTGCGCCGCGGTATACGTCAAAAAGTTCAACCTTTCGTAGCGGGCTTCCCAATTCGCTCTCTACCGCGCGCATCAATGCCGCAACTGGCACTGCATCGTCTACCACAACAGATATATCGCGCTTAACACTTGGATAACGAGAGACCGTAGTAAAAGACGGGCGACGCGCCAGCAATGCTGTCTCCAAGTTCAACTCGAAGGCAAACACATTGTGTACGTCAAACTGCTTCTCTAATTCAGGATGTAGACGACCCAACCATCCGATCTCTACGACAGACTCCTCATTCCCCGTACCATCATCAACCTCACGGGTAAGCAGGGCTTGTTGCCCTGGGTGTAGTGCAGATCGCGTGGACTGTTCAAATATAATTGGCTTTGACTGACCGGTCAAGGAAAGTACAGCGTCTAAGTCCGCTTTTATGTCATAAAAATCAACGTTTTGCGCATCGCCTATCGCCCATTGTGCGGGAGACCGCAGACCACAAACCACGCCTGCGAGACGTTTTACCTCGCGATACCCCGACTCTGTTTTGTGGTAACTCGCGCCAACTTCAAACAATCGCACCCGCTCACGCTGCCGATTCAGGTTAAATTGAAGCGCCTGCACCAAACCTGGAATCAGACTGGTGCGCATCACAGACATATTTTCAGCCAAGGGATTAGCCAACCGCACTGGAGTCTCTGAATCGAACGCCTGTTGTAATTTGGGCTCGATAAAACTGTATGTAATGGCTTCGCGATAATCACGTGCAACTAAGGACTGCCGCACCTGTCGGTCGGTAATATAAGACTCCGTGCCAACGACGCTGCGCGGTGCAATGCGTGGCATTGCCACCGGGATATTGTCATAACCTTTGACTCGGGCAACCTCTTCCACCAGGTCTGCCTCACGTTCCAAATCAAAGCGAAAAGAAGGCGGTGTCACCACCCATTTTTCATCCGAGCCACTAACCTGGTCGGCTATTCGATGTAATATTTTCGAGACTTCATCAGCATCGAGTGACATCCCCAGCAGACTTTCAAGGCGACTCAATCGTAACTCTACAGATGGCTTCGCGCTGATTTCGACCTGATCTTGGGATTGACATACTGGGCCAACTTGTCCACCACAAATCTCCAATACCAATTCCGATGCCCGCTGTATGGCTTGTTCACAGAGCAATGGATCAACCCCGCGCTCAAAACGTTGTGAGCTCTCAGTATGGAGTCCATAACGTCGCGCGGTACCGGCAACCGCTTTGCGGGTAAAGTGTGCTGACTCAAGCACGATATCAACCGTATCGTCGCCGATCGCGCTGTCTGCACCACCCATGACACCGGCAATTGCAACCGGTGCCTCTTGATCTGCAATCACTAGGGTATCACTGGTTAACTTCGCTTCAGAATCATCGAGCAAGGTGATTAGCTCACCATCCCGAGCAAAGCGCACCTGAATGCCACCGTTGAGTTTAGCGAGATCAAAAGCGTGCATCGGCTGACCCAGCTCCAACATAACGTAGTTGGTGATATCCACGATGGCACTGATTGGGCGCACACCCGAACGACGCAAACGTTCCTGCATCCAGATCGGCGTCACCGCCTCTGAATCAATTCCACGCACCACGCGCGCAAAATAACGCGGGCAAGCGTCAGGTTCGAGCAGGGAGACACCGAATGCGTCATCAATGTCATTGGCAATCTCTGCCACATCGAGTGGATGGTATTTTCCGCTGGCAAGCACATTCAACTCACGAGCCACGCCCTGCACACTCAAACAGTCCCCTCGATTAGGCGTTAAGTCGATATCGATCAAATGATCATCCAGTTGAAGATACTCGTCAACGCGCATACCGATCTCAGCGTCCGGGTCGAGTTCGATCAACCCATCCGACGACTCTTCAAGCCCCAACTCGGATGCCGAACACAGCATACCGTTGGACTCAATACCGCGAACCTTCGCGCGTTTGATCTTTAATCCGTTTGGCAACTTGGCGCCAATCATTGCTACCGCAACGATCAAATCTTCACGCACATTGCTGGCACCGCAAACGATCTCTAACTGTTGTTCGCCGACATCCACGGTGGTTAGGTTTAAACGGTCTGCGTTCGGGTGTTTAGTCACCGACAAAACACGGCCAACAAGCAAATTATCAATCGGCTGCCCAACTGCCTCGACACCATCGACCTCTAAGCCTGCATTGGTCAGACAATCGGCAATTTCTTGCGCACTGAGATCAACATCCACCCAGTCTCGTAACCATTGTTCACTAATGATCATTTGAATTGCTCCAAGAAGTTCAGGTCATTATCAAAAAACAGTCGCAGGTCATCGACACCGTAGCGCAACATGGTTAGTCGCTCTACGCCCAAACCAAAGGCAAAGCCGGTGTATTTTTCAGAGTCGATGCCAACGTGGCGAAATACTTCTGGGTGCACCATGCCGCTACCAAGAACTTCGATCCAGCCGGTTTGCTTACAAATTCGGCAACCGGACTCACAGAACACACAACTGATATCGACTTCAGCCGATGGCTCAGTAAACGGAAAATAAGACGGACGCAGTCGAATCTTTAAATCCGCTTCAAAGAACTGCTGCAGGAAGTGCGTGAGCACGCCTTTAAGGTCAGCAAATGAGATACCCTCATCCACCATCAGCCCTTCAACCTGGTGAAACATCGGCGTGTGCGTGACATCTGAGTCACAGCGGTAAACACGCCCTGGCGCAATAATATTGATCGGCGGCTTATTCTTAAGCATGTAACGTACTTGTACCGGCGATGTATGCGTGCGTAGCAAATAATCGTGCGCTGCCGGTGTGTCTGTCTCCACGTAGAACGTATCATGCATGGCGCGCGCAGGATGCTCGGCCGGAATATTGAGCGCTTCAAAGTTGTGAAAATCGTCTTCGATTTCAGGACCCGTTGCCACCCCAAAACCCATGGCCACGAAAATATCTTCGATCCGTTGCATGGTGCGGGTTACCGGGTGTAAGCCACCGCTTGGCAAGCCACGACCAGGCAAGGTAACGTCAATGGATTCAGCGGCAATGGCAGCAGCCAAAGCTTCCGCATCCAGCTTCGCCTTGCGAAGGTTCAAGTGCTCGGCCACTTGCTGTTTGACCTGATTTACTCGATCACCAAATAATGGGCGTTGTTCCGGCGGCAGACTACCGATCTGCTTGAGCTGATTCGTCAACTCACCTTTTTTGCCCAGATACTGAACTCTAAGTTGTTCTAGTTCGTTGGGCTTCTCAGCGGCATCAATGGCAGACTTTGCGGCCGCCAGCAACGATTCTAAAGAGCTATCCTGTTGTGTCGTCATTGGTTTTATCGCGCTCGTAAAGATAAAAAAGGAAGGCCTAGGCCTTCCTTTTTAAAGGGACTCAGTTCTGTCGTGAAACAGAATTATGCGGCCAGTGCAGTTTTTGCTTTCTCTGCAAGCTGGGCAAATGCCGCTGCATCATGCACTGCGATATCAGCCAGAACTTTACGATCCAACTCGATACCTGCTTTGCTCAAGCCATTGATAAAACGGCTGTAGTTCATGCCGTTTACTTTGGCTGCAGCTGAGATACGTGTGATCCACAAACGACGGAATTGACGTTTGCGTTGACGACGATCTCGGTACTCATACTGACCTGCACGAGTAACAGCCTGTTTGGCGACGCGGAAAACGTTTTTATTACGTCCACGGTAGCCTTTAGCTTGGCTGATTACTTTTTTGTGTTTAGCTCGGGCGGTAACACCACGTTTAACTCTTGGCATTTTCTTTCTCCAAAAAAGAGCACCTCGGCTCTTTTAAAAATCTCAAATAATCTAAGCTGATAAAGCTTGGGAAAAATCGCTAAGTAACAAGACTTATGCGTAAGGCAACATGCGTTGGATCAGTTTTGCATCGCAAGACTCAGCAGTCGTGCCGTGACGCAAATGACGTTTACGCTTAGTAGATTTCTTGGTCAGAATGTGACGCAAGTGAGATTGAGAGCGTTTGAATTTGCCGCTACCAGTTTTTTTGAAGCGCTTAGCCGCGCCACTGTTACTTTTAATTTTTGGCATGATAACTCCAGGTGTAATAACACCGTTGCCGTTTCAACTTCAGTAGATAAGAGTTTAAAAGTTGACTCTTACCTACCCCATTTGCCTCTCGCGGCCAAGTACGGCGTTGAGGGCTTTGTGAGCTCACACCCAGAAACGATTCCCGGGCGGCCCGAATGTTTACTCGCAGTGCAGGTAAACGAATTTATTTTTTAACTGGACCAAGCACCATAATCATTTGGCGCCCTTCCAGCTTAGGAAATTGCTCAACAGTACCAACCTCTTCGAGGTCTTTTTCTACCCGCTTTAGCAATTCCATTCCGAGATCTTTGTGCGCCATTTCACGCCCTCGGAACCGGATAGTTACTTTAGTCTTGTCACCATGCTCTAAAAACTGTTTCAGCTTGCCGACCTTAATTTTGTAATCACCAATATCAGTACCCGGACGGAACTTAATTTCCTTTACCTGAGTCTGCTTCTGGTTTTTACGCGCAGCCGCTTTACGCTTGCTGTCTTCGTACAAAAATTTGCCGTAGTCCATCACCCGACATACTGGCGGATCTGCGTTCGGTGAAATTTCCACCAGATCCAGACCTACTTTGTCGGCCATTTCTAACGCAGTAGCACGATCAACAATTCCGGCTTGCTCGCCGTTTTGGTCAATCAATCGGACGGTTGGCGCCGTAATGCTGTCATTCAAGCGCTGCTTTTTTTTAGTGACTATGGTGATACCTCAAAATACGTTAATAATTAAACTTCCATCACAAAAGTTGGAAATTTCAACTAGTTAGGGCGCGAATTTTAAAATGTAAGTCTAATATCCTCAATAGCCGACATGACTAAAAAGCACAAAATCAGCCTTTGAGGAGCAAAAACTCCAGCTTACGCCAACTAAATTGAGCACCCTGACCACAATGCGGCCAAAAAATAATGGCAGACCACGATGAGCCTGCCATTATTCTATAAATCTGGTAGACGCGATTGGATTCGAACCAACGACCCCCACCATGTCAAGGTGGTGCTCTAACCAACTGAGCTACGCGTCTGAATTTTCAGGAGCGCGACAATATCAAACCGCGCGCTGGGTTTCAACAATTTTTATGAAACTTATCCGTCGATGCGATTCACTGAAAACAACATAAAATGCAGTCACGCTCGACCAAATATGCAGTAAGTTCGATGGAAGTAGACAAACTGCATAGTTTCTTGCAACTTCAGCATCATATATCAAAAAAATGGCAAATTGCGGTATAATATAACCCTCTCTATAGAACACAATGTGAGGTAATTACTATGGATATTATGGATCTAGCAACTGACTTGCTTGGCTCTAAACTCGGAAGTTCGGCTGGGGCGGACAACGACTTGATCAAAACCGTTATTCAAAACCTATTGGGCGGCTCAGGCGGTCAGGGTATCGACCTCGGTTCGCTGGTTGGGAACCTTCAAAACAGCGGACTCGGTGAACTTGCTGCTTCATGGTTAGGTGATGGTGCCAACGACGCTATTTCCACCTCTCAAATCGAAAGCATCTTTGGTTCTGACAAGCTGGCACAAGCTGCTCAGCAACTCGGTGCAGACCAAGGAGACCTGTTGAAGGGTTTACAAGATATGCTGCCACAAGTTGTTGATAAGTCTTCCAGCGGCGGCAGCCTGTTGGACTCAGTTGGCGGCCTCAGTGGCCTGGCCAGCATGGCGAGCAAGTTTCTGAAATAAGTTAATTGCAGCTTTCCGCGACCTGCCTACTCAGGCGGGTCGCACCCCACCTCCAAATTTCTAGCCTTTCCCACCTTTCCGTTCCCAATACCCTCCCCGATTCCTCTTGACCTGTAACAACAGGTGACACTCCGTCGGCACAGTTGCTCCGCAATGGCGGATTGTTCGCGCTAATGTTTCTTATAGTTTAGACTTCACACATTATTGAGCCAAACAAGAATACTCACAGTCAGGCTCAGGACCTCAACATTGGGAACCAATATGAATCTTGCGAATAAGGTTTTAATCGCACTAGCGCTGGGTATCGGTGCTGGTATCGCTATCAACGTGACTGCTGCTAATGCGGTGCCTTGGGTCGACACCTATCTTGTCAATGGTGTTTTCTTGGTAGCAGGAAAACTATTTTTTAACGCATTGCAGATGCTGGTTGTTCCACTGGTATTGTTCTCTCTGATTCCCGGCATTGTTGGTATTGGCGACATCCGCTTACTCGGCAAAGTTGGTACCAAGTCTTTTGCGCTTTATATCGCGACCACCGCAATTGCGATCACCCTCGGCATCACGCTCGCGTCAGCCATGGGGATCGGCCAGGGTATGGAAATACCCACTGGCGACGACTTCGCTGGCAAAGAGGCCGCCCGCAGTTTCGTCGAGGTGATCATTGGGATCGTACCGAAGAACTTGATCAGCGCTATGGCTGGCGGTGAGATGCTAGCCATTATTTTCTTTGCGATTTTCTTTGGTATCGCCTTACTAATTAAGCTTGAGCAATCGCGTGAGCTGGTCAATCTAATTGAACAACTCAACCGTGTGATCATGCAGATGGTTGAGATGGTGATGTGGTTCGCGCCATATGCGGTATTCTGCCTGGTTGCTAAGGCCGTTGCTGACTTAGGGCTGGATATTATTTTAAAACTTGGCGGCTATTTTACCACCGTGATGCTGGCACTCATTGTGCACGCCTTTGTGACACAAATGGCAATTATGAAAGCCTTTACCGGGCTCAGTATCAAAACCTTTTTGAGTAAAATCCGCGCGGTGCAAATCTTTGCCTTCAGTACGTCCAGCTCGGGCGCCACCATTCCAGTCACCCTGCGCACCATGCAGGAACGATTCGGTATTGACCGCGCAGTCTCCTCATTTACAGTTCCCTTTGGTGCCACCATCAACATGGACGGCACCGCTATTATGCAGGGCGTGGCGACCGTCTTCGTGGCGAATTTGTACGGCATCGACCTCGGCCTTGGCGGCTACGTCACGATCGTCGTTACCGCGGTATTGGCGTCGATTGGTACCGCAGCAGTACCAGCGGTCGGCTTGGTTATGCTGACGATGGTGTTCAAACAGGTTGGCTTACCAATCGAAGCAATTGGCATCATTCTTGGCATTGATCGAATTGTTGATATGACGCGGACCGCGGTAAATGTTACCGGCGACGCTGTCGTGACGACGATTGTGGCGAAGAGCGAAGGCAAAATGAACGTCGACACCTTCAACGATCCAAATGCAGGTGAAGTGCATGAAGTACACCTCGAGGACATGAACCACCCCACCAAGACCTGATCACCCCACGCCCACAAAAAAAGCCGTCATTCTATTTATGGATGACGGCTTTTTTATTGACTCGGCGCGGATAACGCCGAAAAACTATTTAGATACCTAGCGATGAATAGGAGTCACGAATACGCTCAATCGCAATCATCATGGCCGCGGTTCGCAGATCTGGGATTCGCGGATCACTGTGCCACTTCTCACTGATCACCTGGTAGCCTTCACGCATCACATCGTCCAGTCCGGAACGCACCAGATCCAGCTCAGTTGGCCCCTGAATAATCTTGTGTAGCAATTGTTCAGGAAATTTCTTACCGGTCATTTCCTCGATGGCTTCGACCATATCAATCGTTTGTCGCTCGTGCTGACGTCGTTGCATGCGTCCAAAGCGAATGTGGCCGATATTCTTTACCCATTCAAAGTATGAGACTGTGACACCACCCGCGTTGGCATACAAATCCGGAATAATCAGCACACCACGGTCGCGCAGCATCTCGTTCGCCGTGAAAGTGATTGGTCCATTGGCTGCTTCGATGATGATTCTTGCTTTTATATCATCCGCGTTGGCAGTGGTGATCACGCCTTCCAGCGCGGCTGGAATAAAGATGTCACAATCCGAGGTCAACACTTGGTGTGAATCATTGGTGAAACCTTTATAGCCTTTCACACCGCCGGTTTCATGGATGTGGCGATGTAGCCCATCGATATCGATACCGTTTTCATCGTACACTGCGCCGTCGCGCTCCATCACACCGATGATAATGGCATCGTCTTCTTGCGACAGGAACTGAGCCGCATGGTAACCCACGTTACCCAGACCCTGGACCACAATCCGCTTGCCGGCCAGCGTGCCGCTTAAGCCCGCAAATTCGATATCGCGGGTATGTCGGAACGCTTCGCGCAGCGCGTACTGCACGCCTCGACCGGTGGCTTCAACACGACCACGGATACCGCCTTTACTCACAGGTTTACCGGTAACACATGCCCAGGTGTTTAACTCATTGGGGTTTAGGCGTTTGTACTCATCGGCCATCCAAGCCATCTCGCGCTCGCCCGTACCCATATCCGGCGCGGGTACGTTTTGTGCTGGGCTAATCAAGTCGCGCTTTGCTAGCTCCTGAGTAAAACGTCGAGTGATACGTTCAAGCTCATGTGGCTCCCATTCCGTGGGGTCAATCACCAACGCACCTTTGGAGCCACCGAATGGTGCCTCTACTAGCGCACACTTGTAGGTCATCAAGGCAGCCAGCGCTTCAACTTCATCCTGGTCCGCATAAGGTGAATATCGAATCCCACCTTTAACCGGCTCTCGGTGCTCTGAGTGCACAGACCGGTAGCCAACAAAGGTAAACAGTTTATTGCGTAATCGCACACCAAAACGAACTGTGTACGTTGAGTTTGCCACTTTAATCTTGTGGCGAAGATCGTCAGGAATGCCTACCAACTCGGCGGCTTGATCAAACATTCTTTCGACTGAGGAAAGAAAGTCCTGGTTACGTGTATTCATTTGTCCTCCTGGACGGAGTTTTTTTGTGTTTCGTGGATAAGCTTGTCTTCCAGTGTAGCGTGAATAATGTCGACAGACTGCGGAAATTCACCCGCCACGATCCACCTTTGGACATATGCCTTTTATCCTCAAACTGGGGGAGATACAAGCAAAATTTTGTTAAACCGACGTTATCATCCGCGCTGTCCAGATACCGCCAAATGAGGCTGCTTAAGGCTTTGTGTGCATCGCCTAGAACCGGTAGATTCCTCGTAGATACCAAGACCCGCCTTCATAGTTGGCTGCCGTGCGGCGCGGGTACTGCAAGCCGACCGCCTGCCGATTGGCAAACACGCCGTCGTCCTCAATTTCATCCACGTACGTGTCAAACAAATTAGAGAACCCCATCACCACGCGCAACTGATCTGTGGCTTGCCAGCCGAGCTCTGCATCGATATAAGTGATCGGCTGGATTTTGGCACTGCGATTTCCGAGTTCGCCGTTGATCGTACCCCGCTCATCAAAATGCGAGCCGTAGTAGGTTGCTCTGAGTAATAGATTCAGCTCGTCATTCAAATCGGTGCGGGTTGAGAAAGTCAGGCGATTTCTTGGGTAATTTGATTCGATATCTTCGATCGTCGCGGCGCTCACCGGGTTGATGCCAGCAACCGGTGTCTGACCGGTCACATCGACTTCGTTGTGCGCAGCCGCCAGAGTAAGGTGAGTGCGAAGATCGCGCCACCAATCAAACCGACCGTTAACCACCAGATCGAATCCGCGATGGCTAACATCCAGCGCATTGGTGTAAAACGACAGGGTGCGTTGCTCCGCATTCGGGACTGGAATATCACCTGTGCGATAGATTCGATCCTGAACATCCACACGATAAAAATCCAGCGTCAAATCCCAATTGTCACCCAACGTTCGGGTGAAACCGAAACTTAAGTTTACCGATTCCTCCTCTTTGAGTTCGGTGCCGCCAGCACTGCGCGCCAGACTAGAATTCGCTGGCACCAGCCCCTCTTCAACCTGAATCCCAGACTGCCCATCAAACGTGGTGATGGTTGAAGAGATATTAGACTGTCCTGGCGTCGGCGCATGAAATCCAGTAGACAGTGCACCACGTAGTGCAAAGCCCTCGGTCAGTGTATATCGACTGGCAACCTTCACGTTCGTGGTACTGCCAAAATCTGAGTAATCTTCGTGCCGTAGCGCATACTGGACTAACCATTGCGCGGACAGATCATGCTCCAGATCGAGATACAAGGCCAGGTTATCCCGACTAAAGGCACCAGCATTGGACTCATTGGGTGACGCAAACCCACTTGGCCCCTCGCCAATTCGGGCGTTCTCATCACCGATCAACAAAGTAAACGTCTCATGCCGGTGTTCCAGACCGTAGGACAGGTACACACTATCGGTAAGTTGCCGCGAAAAATCCGCATTAAAATTAAACTCTTCCTGACGGTAGGCGCCAACATCAAAATCCATGATTGGCTTACCATTGCTGGGCACCGGCAAACTAGGATTCAGCGTATTAAATAAGAAATAGTCCAGTTCATTTTGGCCATAGGACACACTCACATCGTAATTGGTGCCATCATTGAAACCACCATTCAACCCACTTACGACGCTGAAATCGGTTTGATACCCATCCAGATACGGGGTATAGCCAGCCGGAAACAACCCCTCGAGTCCCTGCTGCTTAATACTCGGATGATTGGGCTCTCGATAAAAGAAACGATAGCGGCCTTTTGTATCGGCATAGTTACCAAACGCGTACCAGGTCATACCGGGACTGACATCGTACTCACTGTTGAAATAAAAACGTTGACCTGATGTCTCTGGTCGCCCCCAAGTCTGAGTAAATGGGGCATCACCAAACGGTGAATCGGCACCAACGCCCACCAC
>JAUHZM010000068.1 GCA_030426005.1 Gammaproteobacteria bacterium | reverse complement strand
CTGTTTGATATGGCAATCGCCTTATTGACTTGCGTGATGATTTTTTCCATCGCGTTCGCGTTTGGGATGCGCCCGGATGCTGGTATCGGATTGATTTTTCAAACCCTACCGGTCGCTTTCTCGCAAATGCCTGAAAACGGTGTGTTGTGGAGTAGTGCTTTTTTCACGCTGCTCTTGGTCGCAGCCTTGACCTCCGGGTTTGCCTTGTTAGAGCCGACTATTGCGCTATTGACCGACCGCGGGCGCATGTCACGACGTTCTGCTGCTTGGCTGGTTGGTGCTGGTGCCTGGGCATTGGGGTTGGTATCCGTGTACTCCTTTGGTGAGTTCAGTTTTCGGTTTTATTACTTCGGAATAGAGCGTACACGTGGCTTCTTTGATGTTTTCACCTTGTTGTCGCTGCATGTTCTGTTACCATTCACCGCGTTGTTGATTGCTGTGTTTGCCGGTTGGCGTATGCCTTTGAGTACCAATCAGGACGGGCGCATCGATAAACCGTTTATGAGTTATCGACTGTGGCGCTGGTGTATCCGCTATTTGGCGCCTGCACTGATCGTTTTGGTGTTGATGCTAGTCTTGTTTTATCCGGGCTAATTACGGTTTGGGGCGGTAATCTCGCGCAGGTATTGGACCACATCGGTGTGGTGGAGTAAGAAAAAAGACGTATGAATGTTTCTCGATCAGCTTTGTTGCCTTACAGTGACGCGCAAATTTTTGACGTGATCACGGATGTACGCTCGTATCCAGCATTCTTGAATTGGTGTACTGGTATGGAGCTGCATGAAGAAAGCAATCAAGAGATGGTTGCCACGCTTACCATTGCTTACAGCAAGCTGAATTTTTCGTTCACCACGCGCAATATCATGCAGCGGTACGACTCAGTCACCATGGAGCTGGTACGTGGACCATTTAGCCAGCTCCGTGGTCGTTGGCAGATTCAAGCACTGAGTGACACGGCTTGCAAAGTGTCTTTAGCCATGGATTTTGAATTCGAGAATCGTCTAGCGCAACGCCTGATGGGGCGCGTGTTTGAAAATATCGTGTCAACGCAGTTGGATGCATTTAATCGACGTGCGGCGCAGTTATATGGAGACCAATATGCACAAAATTGATGTCTCAATCGTGTACGCTACACGTGAGCGGCAATGGTTATTTGAAACCACCGTCGCGCGTGGCACCAGTGCCTTAGAGTTGTTCGAGATGAGTGGCTTTGCAGACCAGGTTTCAGACTTGCAAATAGCTAATCCGCAAGAGCTCGATTTCGGTGTGTATGCAGATAAAATCGAGGCCGACTACCTATTGGAACAAGGTGATCGTGTCGAGATATACCGTCCCTTATTAGCCGACCCGAAAGAAGTCCGCCGTCAACTTGCTTTGGTTGGTAAGACCATGGGAAAGTCCTGAGTTTTTACAGGATCGGTGGGGTTTGACTCATCACCGAAGGAAATTAAACGGTAAGCCCTAGCGCAACCCATGCTGGCGGAAGGCTCGGCATTCAGATTCCACGCAATCTAGCATTGTGCGGCACGCAGTTAGACCTATTTTTAGGTTTGGTGCTGAGAAGCAGCGCTCACACTAGAGCTGAACCCCTACTAACTGGTTTATGTCCCGCGTTCGAACATGGAATCGCTTGCTGAGTGATTTGTTTACGCAATACAAAAGGGAGTACTTGCTGACTCAATCACTGTCGGGTATGGATCTTTTCGGTATGCTCGTGATTATGTTTTTATTTAGAGCTGGGTCTTTCGTGATGCATTTTTCTGGCAACGAGGTGGGATTGAAAATCTTGTAAATTGGATGTGCTCTGACTATGTTCATTAATAGTGGTCAATTACGTGAACAGCGATAACGATGGGAGACTGCGCGCGAGGATTCTGATGCCCATACAACCGGTATCAAACTTTGTTTGCCGAGACCATGAATCAGTTTAGTGTCTTGTATGAGTCGTTTACCGGGATGCTGTTATTGTCGCTCTGTGATCTGCAATATTGAGGGTTGGTATCCAGATTTTATGCGTGAAAACTAGTCCATATTCGAATGTGTTGACACGGGTTTTATCAGTGAGTCGTACTATCGCGATAGGCACCGTCGAGCATCACCCGTTTCGAGGCAACACATTCATACTCGAAATAGGCAATATGTCTTTGAAGATGGCCGGATTAATGGTAATAATAAGGTTAGTAAGTCCGTAATTACTTCCGAACGAAAATTACACCGTCGTACACAGCTGGAAATGGTGACGATTTTAATGGCATGTGTGACGGGTTGGTAACATACGAAGGGGCAGTGGTTCAAACTGCATTAGAGCAGGCTAAGCCCCAAATAATAACTTGAAAACAAATCCGTAGAGGAGGAGTAGTAAATGTCATTAAGTTTACGAAGAGTGGCCGCTGCATTAGCACTCGCTGGTGTCGCAGCTCCCGGTGTAAGCATCGCACAAGATGATTCATCACCGTTTATCGAAGAGATTGTGGTCACCGCTACCAAGCGTGCTCAAACCTTACAAGACATTCCAATTGCCGTTTCGGTAACGTCATCAGACACCATCGAACGTGCTCAAATCCAGGACATCAGTGACTTACAAAGCGTGGTACCAAGTTTGCGCGTTAGTCAGTTGCAAAGTTCTACAAATACCAATTTCGTGATTCGTGGTTTTGGTAATGGCGCAAACAATCCGGGTATTGAGCCTTCCGTCGGTGTATTTATCGACGGTGTGTATCGCTCCCGTTCCGCTGGCGCTATTTCCGATCTGCCAAACCTCGAGCGCGTGGAAGTATTGCGTGGCCCACAAAGTACGCTGTTTGGTAAGAATGCGTCAGCTGGTGTTATCAACGTTGTTACGGCCAAGCCCTCAGGTGAGACAGCCGGTAAAGTATCTGCAACAATTGGTAATTACGGTCAGTTGATCGCTAAGGGTTACGTGGAAAGTGCGTTTAGCGATACTGCAGCGTTCAGCCTGTCTGCGTCAACTAACACGCGCGATGGCTACGTCAAAAACCTGGCGACTGGTGGCGAGCTAAATGATCGTGACCGTCAATCTTTCCGTGGTCAGTTGTTGTTGAATCCAAGTGATGCGACCGAAATTCGTTTTATCGCTGACTACGACACAATCGACGAGAAGTGTTGTGCTACTGTGAATCTGATTAGCGGCCCAGCTACCAACGCGATTCGTTTCGCTGGCGGTAACATCGTTGAGAATGATCCAGAAGCGCTGACCACTTACGCCAATATCGATCCAAACAACCAGTTGGACAACACTGGCGTATCCATGCAGATCGATCATGATTTCGATACCTTTACGTTTACGTCGATTTCATCGTTCCGTAACGTTGATTCACGCTATGACATCGATGCTGATTTCACCAGTGCGGATGTGATTACCAATGAGATCTTGACTGATATCGATACATTCACCCAAGAGTTCCGCCTCACTTCAAACAGTGGCGAATTCATGGATTGGATGGTTGGTGGTTTCTATTTCGATGAGTCCATTGATTATCAAGACGATCTGCCATTTGGTTCGGCGTACCGTCGTTTTATGGATGCACTCGCAGCTGGCGCTGGCGCACCCGGTGCACTGGGTACGGTTGAAGCCATCTTAGGTTTGCCAGTTGGTCAAACTTTCGGCCAACAAGGTCAAGGCTTTACGCACCAGTCTACTTTGGATAACCAAGCAATCTCACTGTTCACGCAGTTTGATTTCCACTTGACTGATTCGTTCACTGCAACAGTTGGCTTAAGCTACACCAAAGACGAAAAAGAAGCATCAACTCGTCAATTGCGTGGTGATGCATTCTCTAGTGTCGACCGTGTTCAGTTAGGTACGGGCGTGATTTTTAACCAAATCACAGGACTGGCGCCAACTCCGCAAAACTTTGCGTTGGTACCACAGGCATTCCAAATTGCGTCTGGTCTGGCGTCGAATCCAGCAACCAACCCATTTTCCGGTCTACAAGCTCTGCAGTTCTTACCACCGTATTTGGACTTTCCAAACTCAGTGGAAGACGGCAAGTCGGATGACGATGAGTTGACTTACACTTTGCGTTTGGCTTATGACATCAACGACAGTTTGAATGTCTATGCTGGTGCATCAACAGGTTTCAAAGCAACCTCGTGGAACTTGAGTCGTGATGCGCGCCCATTCGCAGAAGATGTTGCGGCACTGACGGCCGCTGGTTTGCGCACCGCCAACTTGATTCCAGGTACGCGTTATGCAGGTCCGGAAGAAGCCACGGTGTATGAGATCGGTTTGAAATCAAGCTTCGAACGCGGTTCATTTAACTTGGCAATCTTCGATCAATCCATCGAGGGCTTCCAATCTAACGCCTTTATCGGTACTGGTTTTAACCTGACTAATGCTGGTAAACAATCAACGGTTGGTGCTGAATTTGACTTGGTGGTTTACCCAACAGATTCACTTCAATTGACCTTGGGTGGTACTTGGTTGGATCCAAAATACGATTCGTTCGTAGGTGCGGGCCGTGATCCATTGACTGGTGAAGTTGCCGACCTGAGTGGTCAAACACCGGGTGGTATCAATGAATTAAGCCTGTCAGCGTCGTTCACATACCGATTTAACATCGGCTCTAATGATGCGTTCTTCCGTGGTGATTACTTCTACGAAGACCGTATTCCAATTGGTGATCTGAATGTTGCGCAGTTTGAGCGTGAGACTAAGAACTTGAATCTGTCGGCTGGTATCAATACCGAAAGCGGATTGGGTTTCTCTGTCTGGGTACGTAATGCGACCGACCACGCTTCACTGATCAGTGCCTTCCCATCAGTTGCTCAAGCAGGCAGCTTCACGGGTTACCGCACACAACCACGTACTTACGGTATCACGATCTCAAAAGACTTCTAATCTGGAGTCGTTGTGACCCGTATGTAGAATACGTGAAACAGAGCAAAGCCGGCGTCGAGCACTTACTCGACGCCGGTTTTTTTTACCTCTAAGAAAGGTAGCTAAGCTCAAACTAAAAGAGGTACCTAACCATGAAACACCTTTTTAAAACAGTTCCTAATATAGAGATGGGCGCTGGATGCAGTAAGCAACTTAA
Organism: Gammaproteobacteria bacterium; assembly: GCA_030426005.1. GTDB lineage: Bacteria > Pseudomonadota > Gammaproteobacteria > Arenicellales > Arenicellaceae > Arenicella. The sequence goes on along the minus strand of JAUHZM010000068.1, from coordinate 7,173 downwards.
CGAAGTCTGTGAGCGAGCGGGAATAACTAGACCGTTTATTGTGTCCGACCCTGGTGTCGTTAATTGCGGGCTATTAGAACCGGCTTTGGCCAAAATCAATGATCATATTCTGTACCAAGACGTGGTCGCTGATCCGCCACAGGCTACGGTAGAAGAGGCTGTGGCACTTGCCGTCGAATCTCGCTGTGATGGTGTGGTCGGGTTTGGCGGTGGCAGCTCCATGGATGTCGCCAAGCTCGTTGCAGTGGCGGCAGTCGGTGATCAACCATTGACTGAAATGTATGGTGTCGGCATGGTGAAAGGTAGTCGCTTGCCATTGATTCAGATTCCAACCACAGCTGGCACAGGGTCAGAGGCGACTGCCGTTGCGATTGTGACGACTGGAGAACATACCAAGTCCGGCGTGGTCTCAGATCAGCTATTCGCAGACAGCATTTTATTGGATGCAGAACTAACGCTTGGACTGCCGCCAGCGGTCACCGCGGCCACAGGTATTGATGCTATGGTTCATGCAATCGAAGCTTATACCAGTAAACGCCTGAAAAACCCGATTTCTGATATGTTGGCGCTCAAGGCGTTAGGTTTATTGTCGGCTAATATCAAGACTGCGGTGCAAAATGGAGCCGACGTTGCCGCCCGTGAAAATATGCTGCTCGGTGCCATGTTTGCAGGCCAAGCATTCGCCAACGCACCGGTCGGAGCGGTACACGCACTGGCTTATCCGCTCGGCGGTATTTATCACATCCCGCACGGATTAAGTAATTCACTGGTATTGCCGCATGTGCTCCGCTTTAACGCCGAATACGCTGCCAATATGTATGATGAGTTGGCCACCGTGGTGTTTGGCTCGGTAGAGCCAAATGGCGGCGCTTATCAGTTGGCTGACTACTTTTATGACCTTGCGACTGAACTGGGCTTACCGGTGACTTTACGTGCGATGAAGATTGAAGAGGGCGGTTTGCAAGAACTTGCTGAACAATCGATGTTGCAGGAACGATTGTTAATCAATAACCCTCGGGCTGTTTCGCAGGACGAGGCATTTATGATCTATCAACAAGCGTTTTGAATGATGAGGCCAATATGAGTTCACAACGAGATCAATACGCTTATTTTGCACCCATTACGACCCGTTGGCATGACAACGATATCTACGGTCACGTGAATAATGTGGTCTATTACAGTTACTTTGATAGTGTCGCGAACCGCTTTTTGATTGAACAGGGCGGGCTCGACATCCACAACGCCGACATCGTCGGTTTTGTTGTCAGTTCTGCCTGCCAGTACCATTCACCAGTTGCATACCCGGAATCATTGGAAGGCGGGTTTAAGGTCAACAAGTTGGGTAATAGCTCGGTAGAATATGGCTTAGCAATTTTTCAACAAGGTGCTGAGTCGGCTTCCGCCAGTGGTAGTTTCACGCATGTGTTCGTGGACCGAAAGACTGGCAAGCCAGTGAGCGTACCAAAATCAATTCGGCAGGCACTCGAATCTGCCATTCGCTAAATTAGGAGTTTGTATGGGAAAGACAGTGAGTCCTGATGCTATCGCGTCAGAAATAGGTAATGAAATTGGTGTGTCTGAGTGGTTTGAAGTCACTCAGGAAAATGTGAATAAGTTTGCTGATGTCACACTAGACCACCAGTTTATTCATATCGACCCTGAGCAAGCCGCAAAGACACCGTTCGGTGGCACTATCGCACATGGGTTTTACACCATGTCGATGTTGTCACACTTTTCTGAGAACGGCTGCGGTTTGCGCGTTGAAGGCACCAAAATGGGCGTCAACTATGGTTGCGACAAACTTCGCTTTATTCACCCAGTGCGGGTCGGTTCACGCATTCGTGGTCGCTCCGTATTGAAGGAGGTTGAAGAAAAACAACCTGGACAGTTTTTATTCAAACAAGAGATCACCGTAGAAATCGAAGGCGTTGATAAGCCTGCGCTCATTGCTGAGTGGCTGACTATGGTGTTCGTGTAATTGAGAGATTGAGGAAGAGAGAATGAGTATCAGTTTTGAAAACCAAGTTGCGATTGTTACCGGTGCCGGTAATGGCCTAGGTCGCAGCCATGCACTGGAATTAGCTCGTCGTGGCGCAAAAGTTGTGGTCAATGATCTTGGCGGTGCGCGCGATGGTACTGGTGGCTCCAGTGAGGCAGCGCGTGACGTAGTCGCCCTGATTGAAAAAAATGGTGGAGAAGCGATTGCCAACGGTGCGAACGTGGCCAAGTACGATGAAGTCGAAGCCATGGTCAAACAAGCTGTCGATAAATGGGGCCGTGTTGACGTGCTGGTTAATAATGCCGGTATTCTGCGTGATAAAACCTTTGCGAAAATGTCGTTAGACGATTTTTCCACCGTGGTCGATGTGCATCTGATGGGCAGTGTTAACTGCACCAAGGCAGTTTGGGATTTGATGCGTGAACAAAATTACGGGCGTATCGTAATGACCACCTCATCCAGTGGTATGTATGGCAATTTTGGTCAGGCCAACTATGGTGCAGCCAAAATGGCGCTGGTTGGCTTTATGAATACCTTGGTTTTGGAAGGTAAAAAGTACGGCATTCATGTGAACACCTTGTCGCCGACCGCAGGTACGCGGATGTTGGAAGATATCATCGAAGACAAGCAAGTTATGGATGTGATGAGTGTCGAGTCAGTCACCGCGGGTTTGATTACCTTGTGCGACAAAGATGCGCCAAATCGAACCATTCTCTGTGCTGGCGCTGGGGGCTATGCCGTGACGCATATTTATGAAACGGAAGGTATCTATTTGCCGCCTGAGGCACAAACGCCAGAAGAAGTGAGACGTAATTTCGCCGCGATTGACGACCCTCAGGGTGAGAAGTTGTTTACTGCTGGTTTTGAGCAAACAAATAAGTTTGTTGAAAAAGCGATCGCGCATTTTAAATCAAAAGCGTAAAAAAAAGCCTGCTCAAAGAGCAGGCTTAATGGAGCGACAAATCAGGCTGTGATTAATGCAAAAATGGAGGTTGGCCTATAAGGCCAACCTCCTAAACCACGAGTGTATGAATTACTAAGGATATTGTTATAGGAATTCGTTTCAGAGTTTACTTTTGCAGTTAATGAAATTGGTCGACGTTTACTGAAAGGAAATCTTGACCGGAAACGTCATTCGACAAGGCTGCCCATTGCATGTTGCTGGGTCAAAGCGCGTGTTGCGTAGTGCTTCTTCTGCTTTAACTGTTAAGTCTTTAGCAGGTGAAGCCTTCACTGTAATTGTTTCGACAAAGCCGTATTGATTGACATCCGCAATCAGTACTAGATCGCCAGTCGCGCCGATGTTGCTATTCGCATCAATGACAGGTTGATAAACTTGCTTTAGACCATGTTGTGGAAACGGCGGTGTGTCGTTGCTGCCCATGGATTCATAAGCAGACTTAATGAGTGCTTTATGACTGGCGCTAAGGGCTACATAGCGAGTATCGAAGGGGAGCGGTGCTGTAGCCGCAACACTGGGAATTTTTGAACCGGAAGGCGGCTCTCCACGTAAGTGGTAAGAAGATTGTGAGCTTGCAGCGCTTGCTGACGCAATGGTCAGTAGCGAGGCAAGCGCGGTGATAATAAGGCCTGATTTTTTCATGATGACTCCTCTGGTTTAGGGCAGCGTTATTGCCGCCTCTAAACATTTAGATGCGAGGAGTCGAGATTTGGATTCAAAAATTTTTCAGGAAACGTTACAGGCCCCAGGAAGTTGGCGTTATTTCAGGCAATAACGGAAACACAAAACAGTCTAGTAATCGCTGAGAAGATCTGTGGTTAGAGCTTATGCAGGCACCACAGCTTCGAGCATCGCACGTGCGTTATCCAGCGGGATGCCAGCATCTTTGGCTTTGGCGATCGCTTCGTCGACGGAAATTGTGCCGGTCGGGATCTGCCCGAGCGCCCAAATAACCGAAGAACGCATGCCGCTGCGACAATGAATAAAAACCGGGTCGGTGGTGGCGTCTAAGACGGCTTTAAAGTCGTGTACTGTTGACTCAGCTAAGGGCTGACCATTAGCCATGGGTAGATAATGATATTCCATGCCGCGTTCTTCGGCGAGTTTGGCGGCCTCTGTGTAGCTCAATTGACCAGGCTCTTCGCCGTCGGGTCGGTTATTGATAATAACTTTAATGCCGGCGTGCGCTAATGCGTCAAAATCCTGCGCGGAAATTTGACCGCCGACGTAAATATTTTCGTGTAGATGTTTCATGCTGTGACTACCTGCGTGGCTCAGCGAAGGCTAAATTGTTTAACTAATCGCTTTAGTTCGTGTATCTGGTCGTTCGAGTTGGTCGAATCATCACCATACCGTATATTCTCATAAATAGCGGTGATTTGTGCAATTGCCGATTTGTGTGCTGGTGCCGCTCTGCAGGCTTTGACGGCAAATTCTCTGGGTGTCTCACTTGGGAGCTTTTTAATATCTAGGCTGTCAAAGCGTTTTACAAATCGCAAATAGAGCCGTTGTGCCTCTGAGCGAGAAACGCGTTTCGGGAGTAAGCGCCAGAAATAAAATAGCATTAGAGTAGATACAGCCGTAAACATCAGCGTGATCAATATGTAAGCGCTGTTACGCCCTTCAAAGCCAAGTTTACTCAGCAGCTCTTTTTGCGTATTAAAGTCATAGTCGACGATCCACTTGTTCCATTGGTACGAGATATTGCTCCAAGTTTCACGCATCTGTCTCATCATCCGAGTGCCCGTTCCTGGGTTGAGAAATTCAGATAAAGTACCGCCACCGAGTCCGCCTAAACCATCTTCATCCCAGAGTTCCATCAGGGCGTCCATGCCATACTCAATGCGCTCGGGGCTGATGGCCGCAGTCGGATCAACGCGTTGCCATCGCCCGTTAATCCAGACTTCGCTCCAAGCATGCGCGTCAGAATAACGAACTTCCAGAAAGTTGCCGGTACGGTTGAAACGACCTCCTTGATAGCCGACAACGACGCGCGCCGGCACGTTTAACCAGCGCATTAGAATCGTAAATGCGCTGGCATAGTGTTCACAGTAGCCGACTCGTGTGTTGAGTAGAAAGTCTTCAATCTTGTTGTCGTCTTGCAAGCTCTCTGGCATGAGCGAGTACGCAAACTCATTCTGCTGAAAGTATCCATACACCAGTCTAACTAGATCGGCGTCGTTTTGAGCTTTATTACGCCATTCTAACAGTAGTGCTTGCAGGCGAGCGCTGGGGACGCTGTCGGTTTGCGGTTGGCCGTCTGGGGGCGGGGCAGGAATCGCCTGATTTAGATTCGAGCTGCCGAAGTAGGTAAACGTTGTGGCGCTCGGCGCGCGCTGGACTACGGAATAGTCCAGTAACAATCGACCTCGCTCGACTCCCGATATGTAGTCGAGGTAGGGTATAAATAAGTCGGAAGACTTCTCGTGTAGGACCTGATATTTGATACGTCCTGATTCCAGATCCAGTTTATCGTGCATTTCCTTCGAACGTTGAAAGTCTTGCACACTGGGCGACCGAACCCGCCACGAGAAATTCTCTTCCACGTCCATCACTTTGACGCGCCAGTATCGGTCAGCGGAGATCGGCACATCGCCATCAAACTCGACGCGAAATGCCAGTGCGTTGTTGAACGCGGAAGTCGCCAAATCGCCAGCAACCAGACTGTCCCCCAACTCCGATGTGCGTTCATCTTGCGAGGGAAGAAAGCCGAAGTCACCTTGTATACGAGGGAACAGAAAGAACAGTAGAACCGCCAACGGTAGGGCTTTGAGCACAATCATGGCGGCCGACTTAAACGGCTTAATCCAGTGTTGTGATGTGGGATCGCTCAACTGGAACAGTATGCTGGTGATAGCCAGTGTGTACAACACGACAATGCTGATACTGAGAATCGAGGAGTTAAACAAAAAGCTTGAGGCGGCAAGAAAATACAAAATCAAACACACCACAAAGTAGTCTCTCAGACCGCGAGACTCGAGGAATTTGAGCGCAACCAATAAGACCAGAAAGCTGATGCCTGCGCGTTGTCCATTCCAGCCGCCGTATAAAAACACAATTAAAACCAGGCTGAATATGGTGAGCGCCATCATTAATAGGCGTGGCGGCGCTGAACGACCTCGAATCAGTAAGCCGACTTTGAGGGCGAACACGGCGACCGCGAACAAGCCAATTGCCGGATCGGCTATCTGAAAATGCATGAGCACCGCGATACCGATAATCACCGCCAGCTGCAGCAGGGTGACGCGATGCGGTGAATGTGTCGGAGGTGTGCTCGGCAGAGGTGGTAAGCTGAGGCCAAACTTCTCGAGAACCTTAATCACGATCGCGCCTCTTCATCGCCCCACAACGCGAGAACGCGCAGACACGCGTGGAAATGGGTTTGACCTTTGTCGAACGCCAGAGTGTGATTTGGCATCTCTAACTGGTATCGCTGATCAGCCTTTTCGGCTTCGATCAACCAGAAGCATAGTTGGCTCAGCCGATCTTCAACTGCCATTCCAGAAGGCAGATTGAACCAGCTCAAGTTAACAGCGCTGTTCGTTTGATTTTCATATTGAATCGAGACCAGCTTGTTGGTTTTAGCGAGTGAAGGCCAATGAATATCACGCAGACGATCTCCAGCTTGATAGCTCTTCATGCCGGCGTAATCTTCTGCGCCAACTCTGACATTAGGGTTGGCTTGTTGCTGGCCCTCGTTGGCACCATCTTCAGGCAAGGCAATCAGATCGAGCGGCTGCGGGTACACCAGGCAACGTTGTTCTGAGAAAAAACGTTTGGTCCAACAAAAAAAAATGCCAATCGGAAACTGCGAGCTGATGATAATGGGGTCGCACGTGAGGTAACCACGTTGCACTGTTGGTAGCTTTAACTCCACATGTTGTGAATCATCTGCATTCAGGTTACACAACTTGTGGAAGCCACCGCAAATCAACCACACTGCTGAACGAGGCTTACCGCTTGCGTTTCTAAGTGTGACAGGAAAAACAGCTGATTCACCCAGAAACACTGATTTACTCGGTTGTGCTGAAAGTGATAATCCAATCACATTATTATGCGTGTAAATCATTGCCACCAGACCGACAGCTATCAAAATAAAGAGCATCATAAACGCTGCCTGATTGTCGAATTTAACCGCGATGCCAAATAGTGCGACCAGTATCAGCGCGTAATACCAACCGATGCGGGTTGGTAAGATATAAAGCTGGCGTCG
>JAUHZM010000366.1 GCA_030426005.1 Gammaproteobacteria bacterium | reverse complement strand
GTTGTAGCGCCTGACGGGCAGGTGCTTCATTGTCTTGCTCAAGTGCGCCAAATCCGGAGCTTAGAAATTGGTCTTTAAGATCTTCCAACCCGCTTTTTGCCGCGTTATTCGACGGGTCAATGGCCAGTGCCGCCAAGTAGCTTTGTACCGCGTTGCCTTGCTTGGGGCGTGTGAGGCGGTTGTTCTTAATATGTTCCTCAGCTTTTGCAATCAGTGCCGCGATCTGACGTTCCTGTTCTTCTTGCCGACGGAACTCTTCCGCGCGGTTCAGATCACTTTCACGCGTAAAGCTGGGTTCATCGGGTAGGGCGGTAGGTTCAGCTCCTGGGATGGGTTCGATACTGCTGACCAGTTGGTCGCGCATCATCGCTTCGGCCTGAGTCACTTCACGCGTAGAATCCGTTGACTTGGGCCAGAAGAATGCCAGCAGGATTAACGCAACCATGCCGCCAGCGATCCAGTAGCTTAATCCGATATCAGCAAATCGATCAAACAGACTGTTGTGTTGTGTACCAGCAACTCCAGTGAGGTCGCCGCCGATCACCTGTTGCCGTCTCGGTGGCGTATCCAAGTTTAGCTTGCCATTATCCACAGGACGGGCTTTTCTTCGCTTCGGTTGTTTAGGACCCTTGAGCGCCGATTCAATTTCAAGTCTGGAAGGTTTTGACGGCATTTTCGTGTTCTTATGCTGGCCAGTTAAAAAGCAAAACGGATGAGCTGACCAAGCAAATCTCATCCCTCAGGAACGACCTACTATAGTACCATAAGGAAATGAGATAAATGAATGCGGCTGAACTGCATTCGCAAACACGTGACGGGGTTTTAGGTGGATAGTTTGCACGACTTAGAGGTCTTGATTGACTCTAATCGTCCGCTGATTGTGTTGGAGACGGATCGTGAGGTGCAAGTGATGGAGCAGCTGCGACGGATTTCACTGCGTTCAAGCAAAGCATATTTTCAGTGGACAATCACGCAAGGCTTACTGCGGCTGGCCGAAGGCTATCAGGCACAGTCAGTAAATCGCGATATAAATCAACTGTTTGGACAGATTTTGAGCACGTCGCAGCCGAGTGTGTACGTGTTGGTGGATTTTCACCATTACATCAATGAACCGGTGTGTATTCGCTTTATCAAGGACGTCATGATTTCTGCACCGCAACACACCCTGGTGTTTCTGTCGCCGACCATTACTTTGCCTGCGGAGCTCAAGTCTCGAGCCGTCCAATTAACGATGCCGGTTCCAGATCGGCAGCAATTACACGCACTGCTGACCGATCTTGCCAATGAGTGGCAGTCAGAGCGTGGGCAAAAACTGAAGTTATCAAAACGTAAAATTACTGCAGAGTTGTTAGATAGCGTTAAGGGGTTGCCGTTGCAGGACGCTGAAACCGTGTTGCGTGATGCCATTTGGAACGACGGGGTACTTGATCAACAAGACTTATCCATGGCGCTGCGTAGAAAGTTTGACGAGTTAAACCGAGGCGGCATTCTGGCATTGCGATTTGAGCATAAATCGTTGGAGGACGTTGCTGGATTCACCCAGTTTAAGCAGTGGCTGACATTGCGTCGTGATGTCTTTCTGGGCAAGGTGAGTTTGCCGGGTCAAGACATACCCAAAGGTGTGTTGTTATTGGGCGTTCAGGGTTGCGGTAAAAGTATGGCCGCAAAGGCCGTAGCAAGTGCCTGGAATCTACCGCTGTTGTATCTGGATTTCGCGGTGTTGTACAACCGTTTTCATGGTCAGACTGAAGAAAATCTTCGCACCGCGCTGGAGACAGCCGCGGGTATGACGCCCTGCGTACTGTGGTTGGACGAGATTGAGAAGGGTCTTTCCGCGGTTTCGAACTCAGACGATACGTCGCGTCGCATGTTGGGAACGTTCTTGAACTGGTTATCCGATAACACCGACCGCGTGTTCATTGTGGCCACCGCTAACGATGTGTCTGCGCTGCCGCCAGAACTTCTGCGCAAAGGCCGGTTTGATGAGGTGTTTTTTGTTGACTTGCCGAATTTTGATGAGCGTGCTCAGGTGCTTAGCCTGCATCTTCGTCAACGTGAGCAGGATGTCCTGGCTTTTGATATTGATGCCTTGTCGGAGGCGACAGATGGTTTTTCCGGTGCCGAGCTTGAGCAACTAGTTGTGTCAGCGATGTATCAAAGCCATGCGCAATCCACGTCGATGGACACCACAATGTTGCTGGAGTTGGCGGCTACTACGCGACCATTATCGGTATTGATGGCGGAGCACGTTCAAGGCCTTAGAAGTTGGGCTGCTGAACGCGCGACTCCAGTATAAGCTAGTCTGCTTTTACAAATCCGCGTAATCGATTGATCGACTCGATTTCGTACCATCCCTCTTGCTTGGCGACCACATAAATCCCCGTTCCGGGCTCCAGACGCGCTAATTTAGCTGAGTAAGGGTTGGGTTTGGCAAACACTTGGTACTCGCGTTCGATGATAATCAATTGTGCGCCCTTGGACA
>JAUHZM010000365.1 GCA_030426005.1 Gammaproteobacteria bacterium | reverse complement strand
TTGGAAGCAGTGCCTGAGCTCAATGCACAGGATTTTGCCGACAGCGCCAGCGCTGTCGCTGCAGCCGCCAAAGTTGGGGTCAAGGTGAAAGAGGGCATGGCGCCGGGGTTGGTGTTGGTGGAGCTGTTTGATGCCAAAGTTGAGCACAATCTACGTCAGCCCACTTTTATCACAGACTACCCAGTCGAGATTTCGCCACTTGCTCGCCCGCGTGACGATAATCCAATGTTGACCGAGCGCTGGGAGCTGTTCTGTGTCGGACGCGAGCTGGCCAATGGCTTCTCGGAGCTCAACGACCCAGAGGTGCAAGCGGAGCGATTTGCCGAGCAGGTGGCACAAAAGGATGCGGGGGATGATGAGGCGATGTATTTCGACCATGATTACGTCCGTGCACTCGAATATGGTCTGCCCCCTAACGCCGGTGGCGGCATTGGCGTTGATCGACTGGTGATGCTGCTGACAGATTCCCCGTCGATTCGCGATGTGTTGCTGTTTCCACATATGCGTCCAGAGGCGACGCAGTAAGCATTCAACCCAAATGGCCGCACTCTGCGGCCATTTTTTTATTAGTTTCAAGTCCTTAGCCATTCGGCCTTGCAATTCGCGTCAGTGGAATCATCAGGTTTTGTCTGTCGCCTTGGAAAGTTACCTTTCTTGGATTCAGTTGCAGTTCAATTTTAAAGTTATTTCTAACTTCAGAAATGCCCCCTATCTTGTTGAAAAAATGATTTTTTTTATTTGACAACTTCCGTAGTGGTGCTAAACCTTTAACTGTGTTTGTGAATAGTGTGGAAGCAGTCTCGTCAGCCGGTCATCGACTAGCGCACAGCTGCAAAAGCGATTAATAAGGATCTACTAATGAGCGTTAAGACAAAAGCAATCGGATTAGCAGTCGCCTCTGTACTGGCGGTAAACGCCCAAGCTGACGGCGATTTTCAAAATAAATTTTACGTCGGCGGCGGTGCCGGTATTTCAATGGTTGACCCCCAGACAGAAGGCACAGGGGCTACCGTTGATAAAGACCGCAGTACAGCGATTAAGGGTTTTATTGGTTATGACATTGCGCCTAACCTAGCGGTTGAGGGTTATTACGCCGACCTCGGCGAAGCTGAACTTAAAGGCACCCGCAGCGGCGAGAGCCAAATGGGCTATCAAGTCGGCGGCGTCAGTGCAGTTATCTATGGCTACAACCCAGGTGGTCGTCAAGCATTGAAAGACCGTGAAGGCCTTAACCTGTACGGCAAAGTTGGCTTTGGCATGATGGAGAACGATCCAAATGCGCTCGCCGACGATGAGTGGCAGCGAGACAACGATACGCACATCGCCATTGGCGCGGGTGCGGAGTACGGCCTCGATAACGGTATCGCGGTTCGTGGTGAATTTGACTCTTACGACACCGATGCTAAATCAGCAACCATCAGTGTCCTCAAGCGCTTCGGCGGTATGGCAGCACCAGTGGTTGAAGCACCAGTTGTCATCGAGCCTGAGCCACAGCCTGTTTATCCAGTTGTCGCTTATGTGTGCGACAGCGATAACGATTGCGTCAACGATGATATGGATGCTTGCCCACGCTCTGCGCCGGGTGCACGTGTCGATGCCGACGGCTGTTTGTTCGGCGGTATGCTGCCCGCGGTTAACTTCGAGACGGATTCGGCTCGTTTGACCAAGAAAGCGCAGTTCATCCTCAATGGCGTTATCCAAGAGCTGCAGAAATACCCAGAGATCGTGGTTGAAGTTCAGGCGCACACCGACAACACGGCGTCTAACTCTTACAACATGTCTTTGTCTGATCGTCGCGCAGCCTCGGTTGTTCGCTACCTCACCGAAGGCGGCATTGAGTCTCACAGAATGCAGCCACGTGGCTATGGTGAAACCCGTCCAGCGTATCGCAACGATACCGAGGAAGGTCGTTACCGCAACCGTCGCGTAGAGTTTGAAATCCTCGATTTCTAAGCCATGCGCTGACTGACAAAAAGCCCCGAGATTCGGGGCTTTTTTTTTGAAATTCATTGCCTAGATTGCCTCGGCTGTTTAGCATGGATTAGTCATTTTTTCTCTTTTCGTCAGATACATGGATGTTTCTCGATGATTAAGCAAAGCAAACACTCAGCAGATGATGCATTGAGCAACGTTGCGGGTGCTTTGTACGCGTTTTATCGAGATCCTGCAATCGGTTGGCTAGTCACCGGCCTGATCATATTGAACATCCTCATCCATTTGACCGTGCCGGCTGGTGCCGGGTATGGCGCGATGTTTTGGATGTTTATGCTGAATTCGGTGATCACCACTGCATTTTTAAGTGTTCCTAGACTGCGTGCCAATACGCGTTGGTATATGTGGATCTGTGCGGGCGTGGCGTATCCCATTACGATCACTGCGTTCTACTTGCACTCTCTGGGGATCGTGCCCATTGAGTTGACTTCGGCCACACGGCTGATCGCCAATTTTCTCGCGCTGGGCTACTTGCTTTGGGTGATTCATCA
>JAUHZM010000067.1 GCA_030426005.1 Gammaproteobacteria bacterium | reverse complement strand
AACGATGCCAAACAAAGACGCGTCACGGTAATCGCTTTCGTCAATATTTGCGGCACCGATACCACCACCAATGAACGCACGCTCACTCAATTTGCGCTCAACACCAACGTCCAAGAAGAAAGTTTCTTCTGGGTAGACGTTGCCTTGGTTGATACTGTTGCGATCCACGTAAGACAGCTGAGCCATTACCGCAGTTTTCAAAGACAATGGCTTGATTAAACCGGCACGGAAACCGACCACGCCAGACGAATCTTTCATGTCCATGTCCCAAGCGGGCTCGTAGCGAGCACGTGTTTCTGAACCGATAAACAAGCCAACGAATGGAATCAATGCCAATGGATTAGCTTCAGGTTTCTTTTCAACAACAGGGGCAACTTCTTGAACTGGCTCTGCCACTACTGGTGCAACACACTCAGTAGATGTGTCTGGCTGAACCGATACCAAAGAAATGTTACAGCACTCTTTCGGAACTGCGACTTGGTAAACTTGGCAATCCGTAGATACATCAATTTGGAAAGCTGGGAACGACTGAGAACCAGCCCACTCACGGTAAGGCTTGGCGACATAATCACCTTTGACTTTCGCGCCCATCCAAGCAAACTTAGAGCCAACCGGGTAAGTGGTTTCAGTCACTTCACCCGCAGCAACGGCGGCCATCAGATCATCTGCACTGCCACTCCAGCCGGAGTCAGCTAAAATTTTACGTACTACATTTGGGTTTTCTGCGAAAAAGGCTTGTAGTTCTGCAAGTGTCTGAACACCTGTCGAACACACCGCTTCGGACGTCCCTAATCGCGTTAATTTCTTGTACTCTTGAGCCGATACCACCGGGCTCGAAAGCGCCAACACCAAGCCGAAGCTGGTGGTTAATACTTGGATCATGCGAGTAATTTTCACGGCAAATTGCCCTCTTCTTTAGTTTTGTGGTTGGAAATGAAAGCGTAACACAGACTCGTTCTGTTCCACGCCTTCTGAGGCGCTATTCTATGCGTTTTCATCAATAATCAAACATAATTATCAATAATTATGGTTAATTTTATGTTAACCATTGCCTAGTTTTTTATGCTGTGATTTCACAGCACTCTCGCACTAAGTGCTCGTTAGACGGCGAAACTCTCACCGCAACCACACTCGTCGGTTGCTTTGGGATTAGAAAATTTAAATGTCTGATTCAATCCTTCTGAAACATAGTCAATCTGTGTACCGGTAACAATCGGCAAGCTTTTGGCATCGACCGCAACTCGCACACCGAACTGTTCGAATACAGCATCTTCAGGCTCAATAGCGCGCGCAAAGTCCATCACATAAGCGTAGCCTGAACAACCAGATTCCTTGGCACCAAAGCGCAATGCAATGGCGTCATTTTTCGCGATTTGGCTGGCAATACGTTTTGCTGCAGATTCAGTAAGCGTAATCATGAAATACACAGGCACTATTGATATAAGTGCGGTTTATGAGTTAACAAAGTAGCGCCATCCACGCTGTGGATTACGAGGCGCATGCCACTAATATAGGGTATCAGCTTGAAAAAACAAGCTAAGAACGCCTTGATTAGTCTTTATCTCTGGGTTCCAGTTCGATGCAGTCCGTTTTGATTTCAGGTGGCTCGATGTCGTCGACCGACACTCCGGCATCACGCAACTTGGTCATCAGCTCATGGTTATACTTATTCATTACCTGCAGTTGTTGACACAAGCCATGAATCGCAACTGCCACGGGATCATCCGCTGACGGTTTATGTCCATAGGCAGCAAACTTCCCATTGGCCCGGTCATATTCATCTGAACCAACAGCGTGTGCAGGTAAACCGACCATGGTTGAACCAGGTTCGACATTTTTCACCACCACCGAGTTCGAGCCGATTCGCGCATTCTCGCCCACCGTAATCGGTCCGAGCACTTTGGCCCCAGCACCAATCACCACATTATTACCGATCGTCGGATGACGCTTACCTTTATTCCAGGAGGTACCGCCCAGTGTGACGCCGTGATACAAGGTGACGTCATCGCCGACTTCAGCGGTCTCCCCGATTACGACGCCCATGCCATGATCAATAAACAGTCTCCGCCCCAAAGTAGCGCCCGGGTGTATTTCGATGCCGGTCAACCACCGAGAGACGTGCGCAATAAAACGACCCAACCATTTCAAACCAACACGCCAGCAAGCATGCGCGAGACGGTGAAACAACACGGCGTGTATGCCTGGATACGTGGTTAGTATCTCTAAAGTATGGCGTGCCGCAGGGTCACGTTGAAATACGGTCTGAATATCTTCTCGGATTCGTTCGAACATAATTACTTCTTCGGTTGCGTATTGCGCAACATCATCGGTTAGGAACGCGTTAAGTGCTGATCAACAGACGCCAGAATCCCGCGCAGGATTTGGATCTCCTCCACCGTCAGATCCGCCTTATTGTACAGCCGCGTCAACTTGCGCATTAACACTGTTGGTGGATTTACCTTAACAAAGTCTAGGGCCACAAGTGTGTTTTGCAAGTGTTCAAGATGACCTTCTCGCTCAGCTTTAGTAGCGGGGCGTTGGCGAGCTGCCACATTGGTCACCGGCTGTTCACTCAGTGGTTCCAGACCGTCAGTCTGCGCAATCGCTTGCATACGAAGCTCGTAATTAATCAATTGTACGGCGCTCGCCAGATTCAAAGAACTGTATTCGGGATTAGCTGGTATCCGTATTTGGAACTGACACTGATCTAATTCAGCATTAGTTAGGCCGCTACTTTCGCGCCCAAATAGAATCGCCGCCTGCTGAGTTGGCACAGCTGTGTGCTGAATAATCGCTTGTGCTGCCGCGCGTGGATCTCGCGTAGGCCAGGTGACTTCACGGTCACGCACAGAGGTACCGACTACCAGTGTGCACTCATCAATAGCGTCAGACAATGTCTGCATCACCTCGGCCTGCTCCAAGACGCTTTCGGCACCAGCGGCCAACTTACTGGCTTCATAGTGTGGAAACTTCTTCGGATTGACCAGCACCAACCGACTGAGCCCCATAGTCTTCATCGCCCGCGCGACGGATCCAATATTGCCAGGGTGTGTCGGCTCCACGAGCACAATCTTAATTTGAGATAATTGATCCACCGAACTAATTTGTGTGTCTGGTTAGAATTGGGCTATGCATTCTAACGCAGCTTCGATCGCATCACACCAAGGAACACACGTGGGCAAGCATTTTTCTGATCTGTTTCGCGCCAAATAGAAAGTTTGTTCCGACCGGCCTGCACGCCTTTTATTCAAGACCTCACACGCGTACAATCCGACACTGCTTTTTTACAATCTATTATTCGGAACTTCTGTATGGAATCCAATCTCATTACGGGCGCACTCAACGTCGCCACGACGGCTGCGCGTGAGGCAGGCAAACTCATCGCACAAAACATTACACAACTGGATCGCGTCAAGGTCAGCCGCAAGACCGACACGAAAAGCCGCACAGAACTGGTTTCGGAAATAGATCTTATGGCAGAACGCACGGTGATTCATCACTTGGAAGCGGCCTACCCTAATTACAATATTCTGAGCGAAGAAGCAGGCGACCTGGGTCGTAACAGTGACTTTTGCTGGATCATCGACCCATTGGACGGCACACACAATTTTCTACACGGTCATCCGCATTGCTGTGTTTCGATTGCCCTGAAACACAAAAACGATATCGTCGCGGCGGTAGTCTACGACCCGCTGCGCAATGAACTGTTCTCGGCACGCAAAGGCGGTGGTGCTCAGTTAGATGGTCGCCGTATCCGTGTTTCTGATGTCAGCCGCTTTTCAGACAGCCTGTTATGTACTGGCTTCCCCTACCGTGAAGGCGCGACCACCAAACTTTGGCTAAAAACCTTTGCCGCATTGATGCCCCGCGCGCAAAGCGTGCACCGTACTGGTTCGTCC
Organism: Gammaproteobacteria bacterium; assembly: GCA_030426005.1. Taxonomy (GTDB): domain Bacteria; phylum Pseudomonadota; class Gammaproteobacteria; order Arenicellales; family Arenicellaceae; genus Arenicella. The sequence continues at coordinate 8,378 of JAUHZM010000067.1, read as the reverse complement.
GTGCTCGACCTCGCGTATCTGGCATGCGGGCGCTATGACGGTTTCTGGGAATTTGGCCTGCAAGACTGGGACATCGCAGCCGGAGCATTACTGGTTAAAGAAGCCGGTGGCATGGTGACCGATTATTCGGGTAGCACCGATATTTTCAAATCTGGCAATGTCGTTGCTGGTACGCCACGCGTGCATGAAAAACTACAGCACATGATTTCGAATATTAAGTAGCACGCTCTCCACTAACCCAAACATTCCCCCTACCCGTGGCTAACAGTAGTAATTCGCAACATACCCCAATGATGCAGCAGTACCTGCGCATCAAAGCTGACTATCCGGACACCCTGGTGCTGTATCGCATGGGTGACTTTTATGAAGTGTTTTACCAGGATGCCGAATTGGCCGCGAAGTTGTTAGACATCACGCTGACGCAGCGCGGCAAGTCGAATGGGGAGCCGATTCCGATGGCGGGCGTGCCGTTTCACAGCGTCGACCAGTATTTAGCCAAACTCGTAAAGCTCGGCCGCTCAGTGGCGATCGCTGAACAAATAGGCGATCCGGCAACGTCAAAAGGTCCGGTGGAACGAAAAGTCGTCCGAGTCGTGACACCAGGCACGCTGACCGAGGACAGCCTACTAGACGAGCGCCGCGATAATATTCTGGCTGCCTTGTATGCACGCGATGGGCAATACGCGATTGCGACCTTGGAATTGTCGCTCGGCCAGTTTAAAGCACAGCAACTGGATAGCCTAGATCAGCTCCACGCGGAACTGGAACGCTTAAAACCGGCTGAAACGCTGTATGCGGATACCGACACAACGTTAAAAGCAGCATTGGGCGATCTGAATTGTCATGCCGTGCCTAGCTGGTATTTTGATCACGATGTGGCCACTGACTTGTTGTGTCGACAGTTTAATACCACCAACTTAGTCGCCTATGGATGTCAGGATTTTCCGCTGGCGGTTAGCGCGGCTGGCGCGTTATTGCAGTACACCAAGGACATGCAGTACGACGCAGTACCGCATATCGTCGATTTCTCGATTACCCAAAAAAGCGATTTTCTGGTGATCGATGCGGCCAGTCGTCAGAACCTTGAAATAGAGACCAACCTGTCGGGCGGCAATAAGTTCACCTTGGTCGCACTCATGGATAAGTGCGCGAACCCGATGGGGGGACGCTTGCTGCGACGTTGGCTGCACGGCCCTATCACCAATCAGGTCGAACTGGCCCATCGTCAACTCGCGGTTGGTGAGTTTATCGATCGCTTGGACCAAGCAGCAGTGCACCGTTTACTGCGGCAGTGCGGTGACGTAGAACGCATTCTGACCCGCATTGCACTCGGCACCGCTCGCCCGCGCGACCTGACTCGTCTGCGTACCGCTTTGCAGTGCCTACCGGCGATTCACAATGAGATCAGTACTGGCGAGAGTGATTTACTCAAATCACTACGCACTGAGCTTGGCCCATTCACAAACAGCCAACAATTACTCGAAGACGCCATCTTGGATGAACCCGCAGCGGTGATTCGGGATGGCGGTGTGATCCGGCCGGAGTTCGATGCCGAGTTTAATGAACTGCACCGCTTGAGTAAGAATTCCGGTGAGTTCTTGTTAGAGCTGGAACAGCGTGAGCGAGAGCAAACCGGCATCGCCACACTGAAAGTTAAATACAACCGCGTGCATGGTTTCTACATCGAGATCAGCAAGGCGCAAGCGGTTTCTGCGCCGGAGCACTATATTCGGCGTCAGACACTCAAGAATGCTGAACGGTACATCACGGAAGAGCTAAAAGAGTACGAAGACAAAGTTCTGAGCGCTCGAGAAAACGCACTGGCACGCGAGAAACGGCTTTATCAAGATGTTATCGATCAACTGCAACCTGAAGTTCGCGCCATGCAATGCATGGCGGCGGCCTTGGCTCAGCTCGATGTACTGGCTAACTTTGCTGAACGTGCGGTGTCTCTCAATTTCTGTCGCCCGACTCTAAGCGATCAGCCAGGCATCGACATTCGCGAAGGCCGACACCCGGTGGTAGAAGCGAATCAAAGCAGCCCGTTTATCGCAAACGATTTGGTGCTCAATGACGCAACGCGCATGAACGTGATCACTGGGCCAAATATGGGCGGTAAAAGTACCTATATGCGCCAAAACGCGCTGATCACACTGCTAGCCTACACCGGCAGTTATGTACCGGCGACTCAAGCGACGATCGGCCCAATCGACCGTATTTTTACTCGCATCGGAGCCGCCGACGACTTGGCCGGTGGACGCTCAACTTTTATGGTCGAAATGACCGAGATGGCAAACATTTTGCGCAACGCGTCGCCGAACAGTCTGGTTCTGGTCGACGAAATTGGCCGCGGCACCAGCACCTATGACGGTTTGTCGCTGGCCTGGGCGTGCGCACTGGATTTAGCTGAGCGACTGCAAGCTTTCTCTTTATTCGCGACGCACTATTTTGAGATCACCGCGCTGGCAGACCAACTGTCCACGGTGTCGAATGTGCATTTGGATGCGGTGGAACACGGCAATAGTATTGTTTTCATGTATCACGTAAAACAAGGTCCTGCGAATCAAAGCTATGGTATTCAGGTAGCGCGCCTGGCGGGCCTGCCAGCGCAGGTATTGCGCACCGCATCCAGCAAACTCACCGAGCTTGAACAAAATCAATCACAAGCGCCGCAAATCCAACAGACGCTGGATTTCCAGACTCCGGCGGCGAAATCGGAAGTTGAGCAGCTGTTATGTGAGACAGATGTCGACGATGTCACACCGAAACAAGCACTTGAGCTGCTGTACCAACTAAAGCACAAGCTGCAATAACACACAGCGCATTGATTTACGCATCAGCAGCACATAAAATACGCGATCTTTGAACGCGCCGTCAGGCGCCAGTAAACTCAGATTCGCACACGCAGCGGAGAAATAACCGATGACATATGTAGTTAAAGAGGAATGCATCAAGTGCAAGTACACGGATTGTGTTGAAGTCTGCCCAGTGGATTGTTTTCATGAAGGGCCAAACTTTTTGGTGATTGACCCAGAAGAATGCATTGACTGCAGCCTATGTGAACCTGAGTGCCCGGTAAACGCCATCGTGGCAGATGACGACCTGGAAGATAAGGACCAACACTTCTTAGCGTTAAACGAAGAGTTGTCTGCAATCTGGCCGGTTATTACCGAGAAAAAGCCAGCCTTAGAAGACGCTGACGAGTGGGCTGAAAAAGAAGGCAAGCTGGAGTTGCTTGAGCGTTAGAAAATTCACACGGTTTAAATTAAAAAAGGAGCCACTCGGCTCCTTTTTTATGGTCTGACAGCACGAAATAAAACCCGTCAATCGCCTGCAGTGTGTACCTAGGTTTGGCGTTTAGGCTACTCGCCCGCCTCTTCTACCGCCACACCCAGTCGTTCCAGGAGTACGTTGTATGGCACATAACCGGGCGTGACTGTGCCATCGTCAAGGATAATCGTCGGGGTACCAGACACACCAGCCTTGCGCCCAAGTTCATAAGTCTCGGCCACTGGGTTATCACAACTTGCCGGCGGCACATTTTTACCTGCCTTTGCATCAGTCAACGCAGTTTGCTGGTCCGCATTGCACCAGACCGATACATATTTTTTATGGCTCTCTGAACCCACGCCGGCACGAGGGAATGCTAGGTAGCGAACTTGAACACCAGCTTCATTGAGCTTGGGCACCTCTAGGTGCAGTTTACGACAATAACCACAGTCGATGTCGGTGAAGACAGTGACATGGCGCTTTGCGTTTTTGGGACCATAGACAATCATTTTATCCATTGGCGTTCCCTCGATCAGCGCGGCTGTGCGCTCTGACTTGGCCTGCTCACCCAAGTTCACCTTATCTTTGGTGTTAACCAGGTCGCCAAACAGGATGTGGTCACCGTCCACATACGCATAATAGAACCCGTTCTCGAGCTCCAGACGATAGATACCATCTACCGGCGTTTCCAAAATTGGTGCGTCACTCGCCGGTGGCACCATCTTCACCAGTTCAGCACGAACTTTATCGACATCATCCAATGGTTTGGCCTGCACGCTTGTCATACCTAAGCCAACAATAAGGCAGCCAGTGATTGTTGATGTCATTTTTCTTAAAGTGTGTTGCATAGTTCTTTCCATTAAATAGTACGATCCAGCGAGAATCGGTTAATCTCGAAAATTATTAAATTGCAGCGGGATACCTGCATCCGACTGCTTCAAAAAAGCGATTACCGCTTGTAAATCATCGCGTTTCTTACCGGTGACACGGAGTTGATCACCTTGTATTGCGGTTTGCACCTTTAGTTTCTGATCTTTAATCTGTTTAACCAGTTTACGGCCCAAATCTGAGTTAATACCTTCTTGTAACAAAATCATTTGTCGCGCTTTACCGCCACCAATTTCTTCAATCGGGCGATAATCAAGACAGGCTAGATCAATACCGCGTGCAGCGAGCTTCAAACATAAAACATCCACCGCCTGTTTGACCTGAAATTCATTATCGGCGAAGACCGTCAGACTCTGTTCGTTCGACTCTACGCGCGCATCCGTCCCTTTGAAATCAAAGCGGGTACTCAATTCTTTATTTGCCTGATGCAAGGCATTTGCCAGCTCCGGCTTATTAATTTCAGATACAACATCAAAAGAAGGCATTCAGATCACCCAGTTTCATGGAGCGTTGATAAATCGTGCTTAATTATCGTTTGTTTGGGACTGTACCACAGCGCAAGTTAATACTAATATTCACCTAGAATAACAAAGACTTTGATTAAGACCCTGTTGCACCACATTAACTTGCAGTGCATGTTAAAAAATGTGCAACACGTCTTGGGAGATCAGTAAGGCCTAAGCACTCACAAAACCTGATCAAACCCAATAACCAAACCTATTTTTAAACATGCGTGAATCAATTTTCGCCAACATTATACGCCCTAAGGCCGTGTTGCTGCTATCGCTAGTTGTGATGAGCTGCACCTTGCCTGTGTCCTACGCGACTGTGTTCGTGTACGTCGCACCGGACGGCAGCAAATTGATCACCGATAAAAAGGTGCGCAAGTCGGGATACAAATTGGTACGCAGCTATGCAACCAAGCCATACGGAGCAACCCGCCGTAATGCGCCGTATATGCACAAACCAATCAAATCGCAGTACGATGCATTAATCGTGAACGTGGCGCTTAAATACGACTTAGAGCCGTCTTTTGTGAAAGCCGTGATTCATGTTGAGTCTGCGTTCGACCCAGGTGCGATCTCGCGCGCCGGGGCCATGGGATTAATGCAACTAATGCCAGCGACTGCATCGAATTACCAACTCAATCAAGATCACTTTAACCCGAACCGAAATGTCGAAGCTGGCGTGCAACACCTCAAAGATTTAATGGAACGCTATAACAGCAACAAAGAGCTGTCACTCGCCGCTTACAATGCCGGTGAAGGTGCAGTCAGCAAGTACAATGGCATTCCGCCCTATCCTGAAACGCAAGATTACGTCAGCAAGGTGCTCCGTCTCTATAAGTTATACAAAAAAGAGATCTAAAACCCGGCGCCTTCGCCTTCCAAACGAGCGCCATTCATTATCTGTTTCATCGCAAACACCGCCTCATAGAAACCAGTAATGGCTGCCCGCGAGACAATGGCGTGACCAATATTCAGGCAGACGACCTCTGGAATTTGTGCGATAGGCGCAACATTTTGATAGTGTAGGCCGTGCCCTGCGTTCACCTGCAGACCTAAACCATGTGCGACTTGTGCTGCAGTTTGGATGCGTGCCAATTCGGCCTCAGCTTCCGCACCATGTGCTTCAGCGTATTGCCCGGTATGCAGTTCCACGATGGCAGCGCCGACTCGTTGACTGGCTTCAATCTGTGTTGGTTCCGGATCAATAAACAAGGACACCAAGATGCCAGCCGCGCTCAATTCGGCAATGTAGTCAGTCAAAGCGGACTCTTGCGAAAGCACATCAAGTCCGCCCTCCGTAGTTAACTCAGCACGTTTTTCCGGCACCAAACAACACTCTTTGGGTAACACCTCAAGCGCAATCTTAAGCATTTCTTGCGTGGTCGCCATCTCCAAATTCATCGGCAACGCGACTTCACGTCGAATGCGGTAGACATCCTGGTCTTGTATGTGTCTTCGATCTTCACGCAGGTGGACCGTGACGCCATCCGCGCCAGCCTGACGCGCAATATCTGCGGCTTGAACTGGACAAGGATAGGTAGTCCCACGCGCCTGTCGCAAGGTCGCTATATGGTCTACGTTGACGCCCAACTCGATGACGTGGTGTTCTGTATCAGACTGGCTCATAACTCTGCTTTTTCAGTTGTATCTTTAATCAGCAACGCTGACCTAACATTATGGCTTTGCTTTTGGGTAGAACAAAGCTCGACTCACAATCTCTTTGTGCCCGAGACTGTGGCGCAAAATATCACGCATAATACGTTTGCCCTGCGCCTGCTGCTCCAGCGGTGTACTCTCATCCATACCCGCGGCCATGGCCCGGATTGTACTGCCTGACACCGTATTATTGTGTGGATGTGGCACGCGAATGAATCCTTGCCCGGCATGAAACTGATAGTGGCCAACATCTTGTAACGGGGTCTTACCGTCGCTCTCATGCGTAAAATTCACTTCATACCCCGTCTCTTTGATTATCGTGCGCTCAAAGCTCCGAAGCACTGAGGATAAACGCTGAGCATTTACCGGGTCTGACAGAGCGATGATTGTTTGATGGTAACGATCATACAGAGCCTGATGCGGATCGTGACGATGCAGTAATCGTGTCAGCAGCTCATTACAATAAAAACCACAAACCAGCGCATCGCCGGTCATCTCTTGAATGTAGACATTGATGTCGCTTAAATCAATTTCTGCTGCAGTGAGCGTGGGGACCTCACCCTTTCCACTCCAACTCAACAAAGTCGGCTGAAACGGCATCAACACACTTTTAAGCTTGGATTTAATGCGCCGTGCGCCTTTCGCCATCAGGGCCATGCGACCGTATTCCCTGGAAAACACTTCAACGACCCACGAGGTCTCGCTGTATGGGCGGTTAATCAAAATATAGGCCGGTTGCTGATGGGTACGCATGCAAGACCTACTAGCGCCCTATGGCATTATTGAGAGGCCGCTTACACGTCCTCATCGTAACCCAGACTGTATAAATCGCGCGCATTGTCCGACCAGCCTGAGCGAACCTTGACGAACAGTTCTAAAAACACCTTGCGTTCCAGTAAGCGTTCACAGTTCAATCGTGCAGAGGTGCCAATTTGCTTGAGTGCCTCGCCTTTCTTACCAATCACCATAGCCTTATGAGAATCTTTCTCAACCCAGATATCACAGTTGATTAGCGCACGACCTACTTCTAACTCAAACTCCGTTACTTCCACTGCCGTGGCATAAGGCAACTCATCACCCAAGCGACGAAACAACTGCTCACGAACCAACTCGGATACTAAAAAGCGAAAGCTACGATCAGTGATCTGATCCTCATCAAACCCTGGTGGTGCGACCGGTAAATGTTTTGTCAACACATCCAATAGATGATCAACGTTATCATTGCTGCCACGGCCAAGGGCACTAATCGGCACAATGTCGGCAAAGGGATACAGCTCACTGGACTCGGAAATCAATGGTAGCAAGTCATTGACTGACTTCAATTTATCCAGCTTGTTGATCACCAAGACCACGGGCGTGCTACAACCTTTTAACGCCGTCAGCACATGGCGATCGGCATCAGTCCAACCGCTGGCCGGAATCATCAAACACACCACGTCCACACCATCGATGCTGGTAATGGCGGTTTTATTGATCACGCGGTTAATCGTTCGACGATTAGACTTCTTAGCCACCGAATGAATCCCCGGCGTGTCCACGAACACGACCTGTTTTTGCTCATCGGTATGAATGCCAAGAATTCGGTGGCGTGTAGTTTGAGGGCGGTGCGAGGTAATACTGATTTTCTGACCAATAATTCGGTTCATCAGCGTCGACTTGCCCACATTCGGTTTACCAATAATGGTGACATAACCAAACTTGTATTCGGGGTTCATGGCCTTACTTTGACTGCTCGTTAATCTGTTTCACTTGGCGCAACACGTCAGCTGCGGCCTTTTGTTCGGCCAAACGTCGTGACCGTGCGGTAGCCTGCGACCGTATGGGCATGTCGTCTAACACACACTCGACGGTAAATCGCTGGTTATGCTGCTCACCCATGGTTTCGACAATCGTGTAGGTAGGCAAACGCATGCCACGCTTCTGCATGGCTTCCTGAAGTCGGCTTTTGGCATCTTTAAAAGTCGACTCTTCGGATATATTTTCAAACTGAGCACTAAAATGCGTGTGAATAAACTCACTGGCCACTGAGAAATCAGCGTCGAGGTAAAGCGCACC
>JAUHZM010000066.1 GCA_030426005.1 Gammaproteobacteria bacterium | reverse complement strand
AAATCTGATTGATGAACGTGATATCCAAGGCGTACCTTCTGTGTACCTAGACGGAGAACTGTTTGCCAACGGCAAAGTTGAAGTTGCTAACTTGGTCAACAAACTGATCGAAAAATTCCCGGCCATGACACAGGCCAGCGACGAACCACAACTGCCGCTGCAAGACGTGACCGTGATCGGTGGCGGACCAGCTGGAGTCGCGGCTGCCATCTACAGCGCCCGCAAAGGCTTGGCTGTGACACTGGTTGCCGAACGCTTGGGTGGTCAGGTTAAAGACACAATGGGAATCGAGAATTTGATCTCGGTGCCTAAGACAACGGGGCCAGAGCTCGCTGGTAACTTGCAAGCACACCTTGATGACTACGAAATCACCATCAAGGAGCACGTGCGGGTTAAATCCATCGACAAAGGCCACGTTAAAACCATTCGCCTGTCTTCAGGTGAAGTGATCACCAGTAAATCTGTGATTTTGGCGACTGGCGCGCGCTGGAGAGAACTCGGCGTACCGGGTGAGAAAGAAAACATCGGTAACGGCGTTGCTTATTGCCCACACTGCGATGGCCCGTTCTTCAAAGGCAAAGACGTCGCAGTCATCGGTGGAGGTAACTCTGGCATTGAAGCAGCTATCGACTTGGCCGGCATCGTCAAATCCGTCACCGTGTTTGAATTTTTACCGCAATTGAAAGCGGACCAAGTGTTGATCAAGCAAGCCGAGAAACGCGACAACATCACGATCATTAAGAATGTTGCCACCAAACAAATCAATGCAACCGACGGCAAAGTCAGCTCGATTGAATACATAGATCGCGCGACTGAAGAAGTGAAATCGCTCGATCTTGCCGGCGTATTCGTACAAATTGGCTTGGTGCCGAATAGTCAGTTTGCCAAAGATCTGGTCGACATGACGCAGTACGGCGAAGTGATCATTGACGAGAAGTGCAATACCTCCGAGCCGGGCATCTTTGCCTGCGGTGATGTGACGACGGTACCGTACAAACAAATCGTGATCGCGATGGGCGAAGGGTCAAAAGCGTCACTGGCGGCCTTTGAATACCTCATGACCTACGAAACTGCGGAAGACATTGCCGCATAGAATGCTCTCTAGTTTGTCCGAATAGGGAAACTAAAAAGCGTAGCGCTTCGGGGCTGCGCTTTTTTTATGCCCCGGTTTTTTGCGCAGGGAGCAAGCAGGGTTCCGCGTATCATGGAAAACTCACAACGCTGCCGCGGTGACAAACCATGCTTAAATCGCTGATACCAACCCTGATGCTACTGCTCACTGACCCAAGCGGCAGCCCCACTGGCGAAGAGCTGGAGCAACAGATTCGTATGCGACTTAATCGGGCCACGGATCTCGCACCATTTACACTGATGTTGGAAGCACCTAACGGCCACCGCTTGGTACACAGTGTCGGTGATTACCAGCCAGATACCGAAACCGAGTCCGCCTCAACATCCAAACTAGTCACTGCCACCGTGGTGCTCTGGTACGCCGAACGTAATCTGATAAATCTACAAGACACGCCACAAACCTATTTGCCCTATTGGCCGACCACTGGCAACGCGTCTGAGATTACACTCGGGCAACTGCTGAGCTTTACTTCTGGCTTGAACAATGCGCCAGACTGCATCAACAACCCATTCACCCAATTTGCTGAGTGTGTTGAACAAATACCAGACTTAAACCCCAGCGCGCCGGAACCCGGCACCCAGTTCTACTACGGTTCTGCACACATGCAAGTGGCTGGCGCCATGCTAATTGCGGCGTTGGATGACGAGGACTGGCACGCTGTTTTCAATCGTTTTAAATCCGAAACCCAGCTGTTTCAAACATCGCGTTACGCCAAACCATCCACCGCTAATCCGCGCCTGGCAGGCGGCATGATTTGGACGGCTGAAGAATATGTCGCGTTCTTGAAGGCGCTTTCAGGTGGTCAGATGCTTAATCAGGTTAGTATGTCGCTACTCCTCGCTGATCGACTGACGAAGGCCGAGATCGTCAATTCCCCGAGCCGCTCGTCGTATCAAGAAGACTGGCACTACGGATATGGCGTGTGGCTTGAATGCGCAGCGTCGACCTTTAATTGTACTGCACCATTTCGCTATTCCAGCCCCGGCGCGTGGGGCGCTTACCCGTTCTGGGACTCAGGCGACAACACCCTAGGAATCCTTGCGCGGGAATCGAAGTTTCCCGGCGCGTCCAAAGATAGTGTCTTCTTGTTGCGCGACGTTGCTGACTTGATTACGGAATGGAGTAAGCTAAATCAAGCCAACACCTCAGCCGAGACCAGTCAGGCCATGCGGTCTAGCAACTGATTTACCACGAGTAGTAAGGCCAAGGCCATAAGGCATAACCCAAGCACCTGATTTAATCGACGCATTGCCCAGGCCGGCAACTGACGATTCCGCAACCCTGCTCCGAGCCCGGCCCACGCACCAATCCCCAGGAAACAAATCGGTGCATAGAGTGCCACAAACAGCCACAACTTAGAGGCTGACCCAGCCAGTTCAAACATGGCGACACCACCAGCGCACGCAGACCATGCTTTTGGGTTTAACCACTGCAACAGTGCCCCGCTCAGAAAGCCCTTAGACGCTACGGTGTGATCGGTCACAACTGGCTCCGCAAGATAAATGAGCCGCCCTAGGTACAACAAATAGACTGCGCCAACCAAAACTAAGGTGAACCGGACTACCGGCAACGCACTGGTTAGACCATATAACCCGAGCCCGACTACAATTAAGAGCAATGTGAAACCTGAGGTGGCACCCAACACAAACGGTAAGGCAGAGGAAAACCCCGTTCGCGCGCCAATACTCAAGGCGATTAAGTTAACCGGGCCCGGCGACACCGACATGATTAGGGAAAACAACGACATCGACAAAATGCTAGCAACCATGAGCAAGGACCAAGAATTATTCATTTTTTGAAGTATAGAGCGCCATCACTTACTCAATTAACTAGTACAATTTAGTTTTACTATTCTATTTATTTAAATAATGATCGATGATTTGCGCGCCATGGCGATCTTCGCCACCACGGTCCAGCTGGGGTCTTTTCGTGCCGCGGCTGAACGACTCGACTTATCTCCTTCGGTTGTGAGTTACACCATTTCAGCACTGGAAAAACGACTTCAGACCACTTTGCTATATCGATCGACTCGCAAATTATCCTTAACCGCCGAAGGGGAAACACTGTACCAGCACGCGGTGCCCATGCTCGATGCAGCATCTCAGGGCCTGGACGCCATAAACCAAACGCAGCATGAGTTGCGCGGTCAACTCAGCATCTCAATTACCTCGGCCTTATTGGAATCGGAACTTAACGAGGCGCTATCGACCTTTCTTGCGCAACATCCCGGCGTGCACTTCAAACTGGAGTATTCAGACCAACAGACTGATCTCATCGGTCGTGGTGTGGACCTGGCAATTCGCGCCGGTCGGCTTGAAGATAGCAGTCTAAAATCCCGTCGACTTGGGCAAATCGCGCGCGCGCTGGTGTGCAGTAGAACTTATTATGACCGCCACTCGGCACCAACATCGGCACAAGATCTAGCGCAATGGGACTGGGTACAACTCGACATGATGCCGTCGGAGCGCACTTTAATTAGCCCGAACGGCGAAGCTCAGTTGATCCGTGGGCAAAGTCGCCTCCAAGTTAATAGTGTGGTCGCGATGACCCAATATTGCCTGGCAGGCATGGGATTGTGTACACCGCCAACACAAATGGTGACCCATGCCTTGCAGCAGGGTCTGCTGGTCGAGGTATTACCTGACTGGCAGGTGGCGGCGATTCCATATTACGCCGTGTGGCCGAATAGTACCGTCGGTAATGAAATCCGCTCACGATTACTCACCTTTCTGCAGCGGCGGGGAGTCATCAACTAGTGACAAATGCCTTCAATTAGTGATCCAACAAGACTCACGGTATACTGGCCACTCGTTTGGGAATACATCGACTCAACCCAACCGCTGTTCGACAGCATGGAGGCTTTTCAATGACTTTTTTAATTTATCTCGGCAGCATCGTTGGTGCGTTACTCGTTATGTTTGGCGTGTACTCGGTTATTCGGCGCTATGCCGCCGTGTACCTGATTGTGATTTCAATCGGCGCTGGCGTGGTGGCAGGTAAGGTGATTATTGCCAAAAGCCTCGGGCCGTTTTATTCCGTGTTGTTTATTGCAGCCTGCGGAGTCATCGCCGGCATCATTGCGATACCGGCACTTTTGATCTCGGACATCGAAGATCTGGAAGAGAAGTTCACGAAGCAATTTCCAGAATCTGCCGACGCAGAGTAAGTTCACTTACTGCTCAAATACCACACGCTCGATCACACCTTCACGGCGCGGATCCACACCGCCGTGAAGGGCACCGTTCTGATCCTTCAACACCACAGACAGCCCAGAGTTCTCACCTTCACTCTCGGCAACGGTTAGCCCCATAGCACGCAATCCATCCACCAACTCGGCACTGGCTCGTTCTCGTTCAATACGTACTTTATCGCCCCGCGCCACCATGTTTGGCAAGTCGACCGCCTGTTGTGGCGTCAAACCCCAGTCCAATACACCAACTAAGGTCTTGGCAGTGTAAGCAATAATGGAATTGCCACCTGGCGAGCCGGTAGCCATAACAAACTCATCAGCCTGATTTAACACAATAGTCGGCGACATCGAGGAACGCGGGCGTTTACCGGGCTGGACGCGATTGGCGATATACTGGCCTTGTGCATCGCGTGGCTGGAAGGAAAAATCCGTTAATTGGTTGTTCAAAAACATGCCGCCAGCCATGCGCGCGGAACCAAAAATACTCTCGACACTGGCGGTCATTGACACCACATTGCCTTCGCCATCGACGACCACAAAGTGCGTGGTGCCTGCCATGTCTTCGGTAGCGTCTTTGCCATAATAGCTCGCCGCCCGCGACTCATAAACCCATGGGTCACCCGGCTCAACCACCGGCAAGCCTTTCCCAGCTTTAAGTAGTGCGGCACGAGTTGCTAAGTAGTCCGAATCCAGCATGCCCAGAACAGGCACGGACACATACTCGGTGTCTGCAACGTATTGGTCACGATCAGCGTAAGCGAGCCGCTGCGCATCAGCGAACAATTGCCAGTTCACTGCAGACTCCGCGCCGCCAGGCCGAAACGCCGGACCCGACTCGAGAATGCCGGCAATCATCCCAACCGCCAACCACGACGATGCTGGCGGAGGGCCGCACAGTTTATACACACGGTACGCTGCGCAAACCACGTCGCGCTTCACCGCATTATACGCAGCCATATCCGCCATACTCAAACTGCCAGCCCGTGGACTCAAACCTGCCTGAGCCACAATCTGTTGAGCGATTTCGCCATGATAAAAGTCGCGCGGATCTTGAGCTAGACGACGCAATGTCCGTGCGTAGTCCGGATTCAAAAGCAGACTTCCAACCGCGCGGGGCTGACCATCGTCACCATAAAAGTAATGATACGCATCGGTTGGCCCTTCCGATGCCTGCTTGGGCAGATACTTACCGAAGCGCTCAATCAAACTGTACAGCCTCGGCGAGATCGCAAAGCCCTGTTCGGCGAGCGCGATCGCATTGTTAAACTGGCTACCCCAAGGTAAGACACCATGATCTGCGTGCGCCATCGAGAGCAATGACACCATACCCGGCACACCGGTCGATAATCCGCTGTGCTTGGCATTCAAAAAGCCGATCGACTCGCCGGACTCGGTCAAAAACTGCGTATCTGTGGCGCCCGCTGGCGCGGTTTCACGCCCGTCGTACACCGCCAACTGCTTGCTTTTGGCGTCGTAGTAAACCATGAAGCCACCACCACCGAGACCCGAACTTTGTGGCTCGACCAAGCTCAATACAGCCTGAATCGCGATTGCCGCATCCACCGCCGAACCACCCGAATTCAATACGTCCGCCCCGGCCTGCGTGGCATGCGGATTCGCCGTTACCACCATACCTTCTCGTGGTAACTTGGATACGGATAATGGTTCTGTCACAGGAGCCTGAGTGACGGACGTCGTGCAGGCAGTCAACAACACAACGCTAGCAAAGGAAATCAGTAGGCGCATAGCTCTCTCTTTGGGTATTTGGGTTCCCGTTATTGTACTCGTTTCAGCCCGCTAGGTGTGACGCCCAGGCGTATTTACACATCCAACAACAACCGCCTGAGTTACACTGCGGATATGAGTAATGATAAATCCAGATCAAAGGCGATTCCCAAATCTCGCCTCGGCCGATTCAGTCGTGTCGCACGCATGGCTGGCGGTGTCGCAGCGGGCATGCTAAGCGAAGGTGCACGCCAGCTCAGCCAGGGCAATCGGCCTAAAATGAGCCAGATGTTGTTGACACCGTCGAACGCTAAACGGGTGGCGAAACAGCTTTCGACTATGCGCGGTGCGGCCATGAAAGTCGGGCAGCTCCTGTCGATGGAAACTAGTGAGTATCTGCCCAAAGAGTTATCCGATATTTTGGCTCAGTTGCGCGATAAAGCCTTCACCATGCCGCGCGCTCAACTTGAAGCGCAACTCAAGGCGGCCTATGGCGATGAATGGCATCAGCGCTTTGCTGAGTTTGATTTTGAACCTTTAGCCGCTGCCTCGATCGGTCAGGTGCACCGCGCCACGACCTTGGATGGTGAAGAAATCGTATTAAAGATTCAGTACCCGGGTGTCGCAGAGAGCATCGACAGCGACGTAGACAATATCGCCGCCCTGCTGCGTGTCACGAATTTGTTGCCGAAACATATGGACATCGCCCCGCTGCTCAAGGACGCCAAAGCGCAATTGCATGAGGAGGCCGACTATCGGCTCGAGGCCGACCACCTTCAGTCTTTCTATGCCCTGTTTGGCGAACACGACGACTATCTGGTCCCCAAGCTGTATCCAGACCTGAGTACTGAAAACGTACTGGCCATGGAGTACGTTGAGTCTGCGCCAATCGAAGCCTTAACTGATCTTGATCCCGCGGACCTGGATATCATGGTATCAAAATTGTTTGCGCTGACCTTTGACGAGGCCTTCGAGTTACGCATGATGCAGACCGACGCTAACTTCGCTAATTATCGTTATCAGTACAGCAGTCGCAAGATCGTGCTGCTGGACTTTGGCGCCACACGCCACTTCAGTAAACAGTTTGCTAGCAATTATAAACGCCTACTACGCGCGGTCCTGGCAGACGACGCTGCGCAAATCATCGCTGCTGCGGATCGCCTTGGGTATCAAGCGAGCAACGCTAGTAATGAGTATCAGCGCTTTCTGGTCGAGGTGTTTCGCGTTGCATTAGAACCTTTAGCGCACGATGGTCTGTACGACTTCGCTTCGGCGCGACTGTCGGATCGGCTTTCTGAGATGACGGAGGCGGTTTACGGCTTTAAAGAATTCTGGCAAGCACCACCGACTGATATCTTATACCTTCATCGCAAACTGGGTGGCATATTCATGCTTGCCACGCGGCTAGGCGCTAGAGTGAATGTCAACGGCCTACTCACACCACACCTAAAGCGCTTATCCTAGATCGATTAAATTTGTCAGATTGTCAGCCTAAGTCGTGCGTGTTATACCTCTACAAATACCATTTACACACCGCGATATTGACCGTCGATGACCAGCATTAGCCAAACACCATCTTTGCTCCGTACAGCTAAGTCAAAGCTGATTAACAAAGGATGCATTGCGCTGCTGACAATCAGCTTATGCCTGGTGTCTATCGGGTCGGCACATGCCAAACCCAAGCCAGAATATTTGATTGTTGGTACCGGTGGTTTGTCTGGTATCTATTATCCTGCTGGCAGCGCGATCTGCCGCATCGTTAATCGCTACCGAAAACAACAAGGTATTCGCTGCTCGGTGGAGAGCACGCGCGGCTCAGTGGCAAATTTGAATACCCTGGGTAGCGGTGACATTGATCTTGCGATAGCGCAGTCAGACACCCAATTTCACGCCTACAATGGCACCGATGCGTTTGCCGACATGCCAGCGAACCGCCATCTTCGCACTCTGTTTAATCTACACGCTGAGCCTTTTACGGTGGTGGTGTCAGAAAAATCCGGCATTGAGACCTTTGATGAGCTAAAAGGCAAACGAGTCAGCATCGGCAGACCTGGCTCCGGGCAACGACAAACCATGCAGGCTTTGATGACCGCCAAGGGCTGGCATTTAGACGACTTTGCTGAAGTTCATGAATTAACCGCGATTCACCATGGACGTGCGCTTTGCGATGGAGCAATCGACGCCTTCGTGTACACCGTTGGTCATCCGGCTGGCTCAATCACTGAGGCTGCCGACAATTGCAAGATCAAATTGATATCAGTGCCTGAAGAAGCCATCAGTGATTTGGTCGGAACACATACGTACTACCAACGCATGCGAATCGCAGGCGGCATTTATCGAGGTGTGGAAACCGATACCGACACATTGGGCGTGCGGGCCGCTCTCATTGCCTCCACTGCCACCTCGGCCGATACGGTGTACCATATCGTAAAAGACGTTTTTGAGAACCTTGATTCCATGCAAGAAATGCATCCGGCCTTCGAAGCGTTGGTGAAACAACAAATGGTGCCGAGCAATCCGCAAATCCCATTGCATGACGGCGCGATTCGCTATTTTCGCGAAGCGGGCCTACTGAAACAGACGTCCGAACTTAACACAATTAGTTCTGCGTCACAGTGAACCATTGGCCTCCTTAACCAGAGCTAATTCGCCTTTTCCAGCAGTCCATGATAATTCACTAAACAAGGCAGCGTATTCGCGTAACTCAACGGCAGCCTCTTGTGCCTCATCGGCATCAACACCTTGTAATAATTGATTCACCATGCTGTGACTCACGACAAAGTTTCTCTGCCAAGCGTCCGGCACAGACTCAATGTACGGCTGTTCTGCTCGCTGCCAAACTGAAAGGAATGCTTGTTGATAGTCTGCGCGAGACTCGTTCGGCGCACGCAACAAAGCGATAAAACTTGCATGGTTACGCTGAGCAGACTCGAGCTCTAAAGGCAAATAGCTCTCCCGTGCGTTCAACGACTCTCGAGCTGATTTCCACTGTGCGCGACTGCGTGACAAACCAAGCTCGTTAAACGCGTTGCGAGTCATCTTAAGTATCTTGTCGTTGCGCTCGTCTGGGCTGCTTTTTTGCAATTCTTCGAGGCGCTTTTGGTAGACTTCCTCAACTTTGACAAGGGTTGACTTACGTTGCTCCGGCGTCATGTCATACGCCAGATCAGCGATCGAGTAGATAAGCTCAGGCTTGTCTGACAAGGCAATTGGCGACTCCAAAAACAAAGTTAATGCACGCCAAGAATCGACGCTGATGCTTTGCATTTGTTCAATCTCACTTGCGACCAGCTCCAAATGCTGAACCAACAGTGGCAGTCGTTCCGCCCGTACCCGATTCGCGATTCCGAACGCTATTTGATCAATGTGCTGTTCTTGGGCCGGCGTGAAGTCAGCGTATTGCTTGATTTCGTCGGCTACTTTCTGCTCTAGGTTAGTGATCGTGCGCTTAATAAAAAATTCCGCCACACCGCAACCGGCAAGAAATAAAACAAGACAAACAATTGTGCAGACTCGAAACCTATTCATGCGGTGATGCTAGCACCTACGCGTGACGAACGATTGAAGGTTGAGCAAGGTGTAATCTCAATTCAGCGGGCTAAATTGTTGTGCGTGGTCGCACGCGTTATCATGCCGCAATCACACAGCCACCTATAAATGGGCCACACCATGCTCAATGACATTATCGCCTTTATAAATAATATCCTCTGGGGCCAATGGCAGGTGCTCATCGTGCTGCTAGTCCTTGCGGGCTTGTGGTTCACGATCCGACTCGGCGCGGTTCAAATTCGCCACTTTGGTCACATGTTCGCTCTGATACGTGGCAGCACACAAGATGACGCAAATGGGATCAGTTCGTTCCAGGCGCTGTGTACCAGCCTGTCGGCACGGGTTGGCACTGGCAACCTGGCCGGTGTCGCCATGGCAATATCCGTCGGCGGCCCAGGTGCCGTGTTCTGGATGTGGATGATTGCGCTACTCGGCATGGCGACCGGTTTTGCTGAAAGTTTATTGGCGCAGGTTTATAAAGTGCGAGACAGCCACAAAGAGTTTCGGGGCGGACCGGCCTATTACATTCAAATGGGTTTGGACTCACGCTGGCTCGCTGTGTTGTTTTCTGTCTGTCTGTTCCTCGGCTACGGATTGTTCTTTAGCGCTATGCAGGCCAATACAATCACCGATGCGCTGAACAACGCTTACGCAATTGAGGCGCATTACTCTGGACTGATAATCACGGTGATGGCGGGCATGATCGTGATCGGCGGTCTGCGCAAGATCGCGCGCTTTGCGGAACTGGTGGTGCCGGTGATGGGCGTCCTGTATGTGATCACCGCCTTAGCCATCACCGCGATGAATTATCAGCTAGTCCCGGACATGCTAGTGCAGATTGTGCAGTCCGCATTTGGCTTACAAGAAGCAGGCGCTGGTGCCTTGGGCGCCGCCATCAAAGCGGGTATCCAGCGCGGGCTTTATTCCAACGAAGCCGGATCAGGAAGCGCACCGCATGCAGCAGCTGGTGCATCACCGAAGCCGAATCATCCTGCCACTCAGGGCTACATTCAAATGCTCGGGGTATTTTTCGACACATTGGTGTTATGCACCTGTACGGCTTTGATCATCTTGCTGGCAGGTACCAATAGCACTGGCGAGATGACCGGCATTCGACTAACTCAAGATGCTATGACACATCATATTGGCGGTTATGGTTTGCATTTTGTGTCGGTGGCCATCAGCCTGTTTGCATTCACGTCCGTGGTGGCAAACTATGCGTATGCGCAAAGTAATCTGCGCATTTTTAATCTAGACACTAAAGCTGGGAATATCGGCTACACCATCGCTTATTTAAGCATGGTGTTATGGGGTTCGAATGCCAGCCTCAAAGAAGTTTGGGGCGCGGCGGATATGGCACTAGGCTTAATGACGGTGGTGAACGTAACCGCACTAATTCTGTTAACCCCAACCATCGCCGCTGTTAGTAAGGACTATTTTCGGCAACGAGAAGCCGGTCAGTCCCCAAGCTTCTCTACAGAAAAATGCCCGGTTCAAGGTAAGGTCGAACCGGGTATTTGGTAAATTAAACGACGGTCAGAACGCCAATCACGCTGGCCGTCATGCACGTTGCCAAGGTGCCGCTAACAATACTTAACAGTCCCATTTGAGTGATTTCTTTACGTCGTTCCGGGGCCATCGCCGACAAACCACCAATTAAGATTCCAAGACTACCAAAGTTTGCAAAGCCACAAAGCGCATAGGTAATAATCAAATCACTTCGCGGGCTTAAGGTATCCGCTGGCAGCTGACTTTGCTGAATGAATGCTAGGAACTCGTTGAAGACTGTTTTAACGCCCATCAAGGTACCCGCGGAGGTTGCTTCTTCCCACGGAATGCCCATCAGCCAACACAAAGGTGCCATTATCCAGCCTAAAATGCGCTCCAAGGACAGCGCGGCACCACCGACATTCGGCAACAGATCGAGAATTGAATTGGTTAAGGTTACTAAGGCGATAAAGGTGATGATTAGCGCCAGAATACCCAACATCATTTGCATCGCGCTGACCGCGCCCTGAGTAATAGCATCCATCGGCCCTGAGTAATCGAATGCCACCTCGGCGTCTGACGGAGTTGGGTCACCTTCCTGCGGAATCATGGTCAGTGAAATCATCACCGCGGCCGGAACACTCATGATCGAAGCCGTCAGAATATGACCAACCGCATCGGAGATAACCTGGTTTAAAAATGTGGAGTACAGCACCAACACGGTACCCGCCACCGTCGACATCCCCAGGGTCATCACCATAAACAGCTCAGAACGCGAAAGCTGCTTGATACTGTTGCGAATAAATAATGGGGCTTCGACCATGCCGATAAAAATATTCGCGCCGCCAGATAGTGCGACCGCGCCACCAATATTCAGCGTGCGTGAAAAGATCTTCGCCAAACCCTCAATAATCCAAGGCAGAACACGCCAGTGCGACAACAAGGCCGTCAACGCACCGAGCACAATAATCAGGGGAAACGCTTGAAACGCCAGAATATAACTCGAACCGGGTTGCAACTCTTCAAATGGCAACGCGCCACCACCTAAATAGCCAAACACGAATGAGGTCCCAGCGGTGGTGGCTGCTTGCAGCGCCAATACCGCCTTGTTCATGACACCAAACATCGTTTGAAACAAGGGCACTTTCAGAAACACCAGCGCCAGTGCCATTTGTAGGCCAACCGCAGCCAGCCACAAACGAAGATTTAACCGCTTCTTACCAC
>JAUHZM010000364.1 GCA_030426005.1 Gammaproteobacteria bacterium | reverse complement strand
CGTCGAGACCGTAGTTAACGAATTTCGCCAGTGCTTCGAAGTAAGGCTCATGCTCCAGGCTGGCGCGATTGTCGAGCAGCAAGCCGTTGTCCTGATCGGATTTGGCAGATTGGTCCTGTCGCCCCTGAGAACCAAATGCCAGCCATACGAAAGGCACCGGCTCGGGACCCAGTTGATCCTGCGCGAGTGTGATTAGGCGTCGTGTTAGCGCGCTGGTCACCGACGTTAAAATGCGCCCGAGGTCATCGGCACGCACATCCATTTTGATGAGGTACAGTAAAAGCTCGGGTATTTGCGCCGTGATGGTTTTCAAACTGTCGACATTCTTACTCTTGTGAATCTGGTCGATAATCAACACGGGGTCGGCGCGCTGCAGGCGAATCAAGTCGCTGAGTGTGACCATCGAAATGACCTGGTTGTCGCGCACCACCGGCAGATGTTTGATCTGATATCGGCTCATGGTGATTGACGCCTCATGCACCATGGACGCATGGTCTATGGTGATTGGTTGTTTGGTCATCACTTCTGAGATCGGTGCATTGACATCAATTTTTTTGGCGATCACGCGTTTACGACAGTCTTTGTCGGTAAAGACGCCAACCAGCTTGTCTTCGTCCATCACTAGCAACGAGGCCACGTCTTCACTCGTCATTTTCTGTGCAGCATCGTAGATGCTGGTATCTGGCGACACTGAGATCAGGCGCGGTGACATGATTTCCGCGATTCGGGTTGCCCATGCGCTGTTTTCTTTGCGGCGTGATTGTCCAACGCGTAAACGTTTTTCAAAGGCTTGATTGAAAAACAGGTCAAACTCGGCGCTCTGCGCGCGTAGTTCACGAAACGCTTGTTGGTCTAGACGATGTAATAGTCCGTCTTCGTAGACGTGTAAGGTGTGGCCTTTAGAGTCGCCCGTGAGAAGCGAGAGAAAACCGAAGAAACCACCGACACCAACACGGTCGATAAGGCTGCCGTCTGCGTCGCGCACATCAAAGGTGCCAGCACGCACAATAAACAACGTAGGATTCTCGTAATCAAGAATCTGCTCTTCGCTATTGGCGCGATGGTAAGTGGTTTTCATTTTACGCGCTGCGTCGATCAGGATTTCGTTCGCTAGTTGATCGAATGGACGTACTTCGGTCAGAAAATCGATGATTTCCTGCAATTCGGGTGGTGTATTTGCTGACGTATTCATATTCGAGCTACGGCAATAGGGTGACTTGCAATCACGCTAGCATACTTCACTTTACCCAAGTTAGGCGCGTACCTACGACTTTAGTCGTAGTTAGACTATCGGCTAATACCGTTGTGCGGCGTATTTTGTCATAGTGGCCAAACTACACTAATAATGCGAGGAAACCACCATGAAGAGAACTCTGATAGCAAGCTTCTGTCTTGGCTTGACAACCCTCACTGCTACACCTGGCGTAGCATTGGCTGCCGACGCGGAACTGGAACAGCGCGTTAAGCAGATGGAGCAGCAACTGCAGGAACTAAAAGCGTTGTTGCAGAAAGAAAAAGGTGAACGTGCCGCACAGGTCGGCGCGGTTAACGACAAAGTGACGGAAGTCGCTAAAGCAGCGCCGAAAGATAACTTAAAAATTGGCCACAACACCACGCTGTCCTATGGTGGTTTTATTAAAGTGGACGGCATGTACAGTGACTACGATGATGGTCCGCGTCCTGCCAATATCGGTGATGAAATTCTGGTGCCAAGTACTATTCCGGTCGGTGGCGTTGGCGAAGGAGCGCAGTTTGACTCGCATGTTAAAACGTCTCGATTCTTCTTCAAAACAGCAACCAATACCGATGTCGGTTTGATCAAATCACATGTTGAGCTCGATTTTCTCAGTGGTGGTGGCGATGAGCGGATTTCAAACTCAACGAATCCGCGAATTCGCCATGCCTTCTTAGATTGGGGTTATTCAGACGACGCTTCGTTGTTGGTTGGTCAAACCTGGAGTACCTTTTTCAATGTTGGCGCTTTGCCAGAGGCTGTTGACTTCATAGGACCAACTTCAGGAACGATCTTTAACCGTCAGGCGCAAATTCGTTGGACTAAAAAGTTGGGTTCTGGCTCGTTTATGTTATCGGCTGAGAATCCATCGACTAGTTTGTCTGACGGTGGTTCTGGTATTGCTGCCAGTAACTTTGACGACAATGGTGTGCCAGATATCGTGTTCCGCTATAACGGCGCATCGGGTGGTCATTCGTATGCCATTTCTGCCCTAGGTCGAGAAGTTGCATACGATGATGGTGTTCTGAGCGAGAATGAATTTGGCTTCGCGCTGAACCTCGCGGGTAAAGTCACGTTTGGTAACGGTAATGATATTCGCTACTCCATTGCACACGGTAATCTGGGGCGCTATATCGCACTGAACGCATTTCGTGATGGTGGCCGTTTACAATGCGAAGAAGATCTCGTTGGTGCAGTTCATCGTTTACGACATCGTCAACAACAAGAAATACCGCTACGAGAAGAAGGTGGCTCCGTGGTCAATTGATG
>JAUHZM010000363.1 GCA_030426005.1 Gammaproteobacteria bacterium | reverse complement strand
TTATCTCAACTCTCGGTGCCATCGCGTGTAATTTCAGGTCGGTTAGATCGTGTTGCGCACCCAGAAGCGGGCGTGCAGTTGGCTCGAGCCTTGCGTTGCCCCTATATTGAGTTGCACAGCGGTCATGCGCCATTTTTATCTCATCAGCGCGAGGTGCTGAATGTGGTGTCGTCATTGCTCACGGACCTGCAAGGTGGCGCGAGCTCGTGACCATGAAAAAGGCGCGCATTCAGAAACAGTTCGATCATGGTGCTGCTCAGTACGATGTGCTTGGTGGCCTTCAGCATCGAATCGTCAACGATTTGCTGCAACGGCAGACGAGCCCAGCGGAATTTGTCGTGGATCTGGGATGCGGCACAGGGCATGGTTTGGCGCTGTTGGCGGCGACGGGGCATCGGCGACTGCTTGGTGTTGATATTGCGCCTTCGATGATCGCGCGTGCGAAGGACCGTGTTCCGCAGGCGAGTTTCGTTGTCGCCGATATTGAAAAAATGCCTTTGCCTGATCGTTGCGCCGATCTCGTGGTCTCAAGCTCGGCAATGCAGTGGTGTGATTTGCAGGTCGCATTACGCGAGGCACTGCGCATCACGAGTCCTGGTGGTCAGCTATTAATCAGTACCTTTACGCGTGGCACGCTTTCCAATTGGCGTGCTCTTTGGGGAATCCATGACGATGCTTGGTTCGTTACGCCGGAGGCGATCAGAAAGTGTCTTACAGAGCTGAGTGTCGAGCATATGGAATTGCAGACCGAAACATATCGTGCACGTTTTACTTCGTTCGCGAGCGCGGTGGCCAGCATTCGCGGGTTGGGGGCCGGGATCACCAGTCAGCAGGGGTTGATGTCGCCAAGAAAGTATCGCGCCATCAGAGAGTATGTTGAGGCTGAGATAGCGCGCACAGGCTGCTTCTCGCTTCCTTATTACGTTACCCGGTTTGCGGCGCTTAAGGCCGAGTCACCGAGAGCGCAGCCCAGATCACCAAATTTGTTATGTCAACAAGCTACTTTATAACTGGAACGGATACCGACGCCGGTAAAACCTTTGTGACTGCACTCATGTTGCGAACCTTGGCGGCAAGTGGGGAGATCGCAGTCGGACTGAAGCCCATTGCCAGTGGTTTTGAGTTGACTCAAGGCGCATGGCGCAATAGCGATGTCGAGCAGTTGGCGGCTGCATCGTCGTGTAGTCTGCCAGCGGAGCGTGTGAATCGGTACGGGTTCAAGCCCGCAATTGCACCACATATCGCTGCCGCTATGCAGAGCACCGAGCTTGATTTTGATTTGATTGCCGATGACGTGCAGTATGCACAGAAGAGGGCTGATTGGGTGCTGGTTGAAGGTGTCGGGGGCTGGGAAGTGCCGCTGAGCATGCTTAACAAATCTTCCAGTGCGAGTATCGCAGGCCTTGCTGCTAAACTTGATTTGCCGGTAATTATGGTCGTGGGGATGCGCCTTGGTTGTTTGAATCATGCCTTGCTCACTGCCAGGGCGATACAGGCTAGCGGTCAACGCCTGGCCGGATGGGTGGCGAACAACATCACACCGAACTTTGATTATGCGACCGAGAATCGCGATACGCTGGCTGCAAGGATAGCGGCACCGTTACTGTTTGAAGTGCCGTTCATGGAGCATGAATCGAGTAGCGTGGCACAAATTAATGCTGGGATTAACTGGATTGAGCACCTCCGTTCATACTAACTTTTTGTTAAGATTAGCGGCTTAATTTGTTGATGCTCGGGTGTGCCTGTGATACCTTTCCTCCGCCCCGATTTGGGCGTTTTTTGGGTTTTTGTTGGGCCTGATTCGACGCGACTCGGCGGTCATCACGAAGGTGAAAGACGCAACAAATCATAATGATAATATCCAACACGAAGACAATTGGCGTTCAGTTTCAGCTTGAATTGAATTTCCACGGTTCACGCCCGTTAGCTCGATGAGCTCTAAGCTGTTGAATTGATTGCCGTTATTGTCCAAACAATATATTAATTGGAGTACCTCTAATTATGGTGTTTTCTCAACACGCTAGACTGGCCGTCAAATTAGGCGCGCTTGGTTCGCTACTAGCTATGTCTTTATTCAGCAGTTTGGCTTGGGCTGAGTATCGTTTGAACTTCCAGGACCCAGTGACCCAGGTTGCTCGTGACATTTACTGGCTGCATATGGTGATTTTCTACATCTGTGTGGTTATTTTTGTCGGCGTATTCGGCGTCATGTTTTACTCGATTTTCAAGCACCGTAAGAGCAAAAACTATGTGCCAGCGCAATTTAGCCACAGCACGACGGTTGAGGTAGTCTGGACGGTTATTCCGTTTCTAATTTTGGTTGGCATGGCGATTCCTGCCACCAAGGTGTTGATCGATATGGAAGATACCACCAAGTCTGACCTGACGATCAAGATCACTGGCTACCAGTGGAAGTGGGGTTACGAATACTTAGACAGTGGCATCAGCTTTTACAGCACATTGTCGACACCACGTGCTCAGATCGATCAGTTTGACGAGGAAAATGCACAA
>JAUHZM010000065.1 GCA_030426005.1 Gammaproteobacteria bacterium | reverse complement strand
GGCTTTTTTTTGGGTGCAGCTTTGGTTTCAGCTGAAATCGCTGTTTGAATAGGTCTCAAGATACGCCGCGCAACGTGTCATCAGCTCATCCCAATCGCCACTCTTCGTTTGTCGCAATACTTTCGTGTTGGGGTACCATGTGCTGACATCGTCGTCGTCCATCCAACGCCAATCCGCATAGGGTGACAATAAGGCCACACAGGGCACGCCCAATCCAGCTGCTAGGTGTAACACGGAGGTGCAGACACTTACGACCATATCGAGTTGTGTGGCTAGTTCGCCTGTATGCGCATAACTCACTAGTTCTGTTTCCAGATCAATGACCTTGGCCGCAGCCAGTTGTTCCCGCTCAGATGCCGAGACAGGAAGCTGCAAACTGTAAAACTCAAATTTGTCGCTTTGTGTTAACGCTAACATGGACTCCAGAGGGCATGAGCGATGGTGATTGATTTGCTGAGTTGGGCTGCCTGCCCAGACCAGGCCAATTTTGAGCCGCTTGCCTGTAGGGAGCTGCGGCGCTACAACCTGCTCTGGTAATTGAAGATACGGTAAGTCGGTAGGTAGTTGATCCAGTTCGATATCCAATGCCCCCGCCAGCGACATGATTGGGCAGAACACATCGAATAAGTCCTTCGGCAAGCTGCCGGGTAGGCGTACCTCATCTACGCACGGCATAGCCGAAAACAGTAATCGCAGCGGTTCTGTACACACCACGATCAATTTTTTACAGCGTTGGCGTGCCATCGGCAAAAAACGGGCGAACTGCAGCGCATCACCGTTGCCTTGTTCGGTGTGGACCAGTAGGGTCTGGTCGTGAATGTCTTCGCCTTGCCACTGTGGTTGTGGACAGTTAAATGCTTGAAAGTTCGGCATTTTCCAACGCCATTCATAGTCTTTCCAGCCAGATCGGAAATCACCTTGTTTCAATTTCACACAGCCGCGATTAAAGTGCGCAGTGGCATAGCGGTTATCAGCTTTAATGGCGGCATCGTAGTGCGTTAGCGCACGTTCAAAGTCTAATTTTCCTGCCCATGCATGCCCCAAGCTGTTATGCGCTTCGGCATGCTCGGCTTGTTGATCAATCACCTGCTCGAGATGGAGTATGGCCTGATCCCATTGCTCGGTATCAGACAGCGCCACGCCTAAGTGATAGCGTGTTGTGATGTCGGTTGGGTCGTCATCTAGAATGGTCTGATACGCAGAAATCGCTTGCGTGTACTCCTGGCGTCGATGGTGACTGAGTGCTTCTTCGAATCGCAGGAGCTTCGGATCAGGAGCAACAAAGTCTGCCAGTGCTGAATCAGGAATCGAAAAAGAGCTGTTCACTAATGGATCGGTGGCATCAAGGAGCGCAGGATATCGCCAGGGCAGGACCTGTACCGAGAAAATTTCCTGAACCCCGTCTGAAAACACCAGAAAACCGACTGTCTGGCAGGTTTCGATATCGACAATCCATACCCCACATTTACGATCTTGTTCACGCTGCGTTAGAGGCAGGCCCGCAAATACGGCGGTTTCGCGAACTTCAGAAAGGCCGATTAAGGCATAGCGGTCGATAAAGTCGATTCCGCGACAAAACCCCGGCATGTCCGCGATGACCGTCTTCGTACCAGACGTCGGGTCGATCGACACAAGTTGTCCGGCACCGGATTCCAGCACCCAGAGTCGATCACGATACCAGCGCGGAGAATGTGGCATCGACAAGCCCTGACAGATTATTTCCTCACTTTGTGCGTCCATCAACATGCCGCCAAACGCTTTAGTTGGGCGCCAACCAGCTGGGTCATCGGAGGTCCCCAGGGCAGTCACATAACGCGGTTTTCCGTCGCGCATCGCCAGTCCATTAAGGTGGCAGCGGTCCGTTAAATCATAGCCAGAGATAAACGGTGGACGCCAGCGTGGGACAATACTGTGGTGCAAGTCTAAGGTGCAAAGGCACGACATTTTGGTATTCACCAGCCATAGTTCACCGTCGTCATCAAAGCCCATTTCGTGAATGTCGATGTCGCCAGTGATGTGCGTGCGCCGCGGTAGAAACGCGCTGTCGTGCGTATTGGCTGGTGGCACTTTGGGGCCAACATTGTTCATGTTGAAGTAATCGATCACCTGCGCGCCTGAACCGACGCTGAGTCGGCCCTGCGAGAAAGCCACACCCATGGGCTTGGTGAGCGAGACAAAGTGTGTATTCAGCGACCCGCCGTCGGTGCGTAACAGAATGAGTTTGCCTGCTTGATAAGTCGACACCACCACGCTGCAACCTGCCTGGCGCAAAAGCTCTGGGAAAGTGCTGGTGTGTTGGCTATGAAGAACGTCGGCCATGAGATGTTAAAGTGGGTTTTTGTTTAATTGTAACCAAGGTGCTACTTGGGTGGTAGTCACGACCGAAATAGCGGTGACTGCATTGCGCCTTCACCATGGGTGTTGTCTAATGCGCCTATGGAAAATAATAAAAAACTCGCCGTGTTAATTGATGCCGATAATGCGCAACCGAGCATTGTCGACGCGCTGTTATCGGAAGTCGCGAACTATGGAATTGCCAGCGTAAAGCGTATCTACGGTGACTGGACATCGCCCGGCTTAAAAGGTTGGAAAGAAGTGCTATTGGATCACTCCATTCAACCCATGCAGCAGTTCGCGTACACCAAAGGCAAAAACGCAACCGACAGTGCCATGATCATCGATGCCATGGACCTGTTGTACAGCGACGCACTGGACGGATTTTGTATCGTTTCAAGTGACAGTGACTTCACCAAGCTGGCATCGCGTATTCGCGAATCCGGTTTGTCGGTTTATGGGTTCGGTGAGAAGAAAACGCCGGCGCCGTTTGTCGCTGCGTGCGATAAGTTTATTTACACTGAAGTGTTACGGACTTTGCCAGACGACGATGATTCAAGTAATCGTATGTCAACCAACGAGCTCAAACAGGACACCAAACTCGTCTCCTCGTTGCGCAAAGCCGTCGAAGCTGCGTCGGATGAAAGCGGTTGGGCGCAGTTGGGGCCGGTTGGTAGCCACATCAATAATCAGGCATCGAATTTTGATCCACGAAACTACGGTTATTCCAAACTCGGTGAACTGGTCAAGGCCACGGATTTATTTGACGTTGAAGAGCGGCCGATTGGAAATGGGCGTTCGAAAGCGGTCTACATTCGTGCTAAGAAAACCCGTGGTCGACGTGCACCGGCGGCCAAGTCATAATGTCGACTTACTGATCGGATGGTGGCAATGCGCACAGTTATCTTAAACAAACAGCCAGTTGAGCTGTATAAAATACTCAAGTTTGAAGGGCTTGTGGCCAGCGGCGGTGAAGCGAAGTTGGTGATTGAGCAGGGGATGGTCCGTGTCAATGGCGAGCTGGAGTTGCGTAAACGCCGAAAATTGATCAGTGGTGACCAAATTGAATTTGGCGGGCACACCCTGGCCTTAACCTCGTAACACGACAAGCAGGTCAGGGCAACTTACCAGGAGGTATGAATGGCAACACCGTTTCTTATGTTTGTCGGTGATCAATACGGTCGAGCGCACGAGGCAATCCAGTATTATTTGGCGACGTTTTCGAACAGTCATATTGATGAGATTGTTTTTTACGGCGATGATGAGCCGCAGGCTGGCAACGTAA
The DNA here is from genome assembly GCA_030426005.1 of Gammaproteobacteria bacterium. GTDB lineage: Bacteria > Pseudomonadota > Gammaproteobacteria > Arenicellales > Arenicellaceae > Arenicella. Next base: position 8,811 of record JAUHZM010000065.1, on the reverse strand, counting down.
AGACCGCACGCTTTCGTCTAAACGGCAAATCCGTCATGGCTGCGGATGCGCCGGGTGAGCACGGGTTCGGATTCACGCCTGCGTTGTCCTTGTTTATCGATTGTGAAGATCGAGACCAACAAGCGCAGTTGTACACAGAGTTGGCAAAAGATGGACAAATTATGATGCCGCTGGACGATTATGGTTTCAGTCAACAGTTCGCGTGGGTAGCTGATAAACTTGGCGTGTCCTGGCAGTTGAACCTAGCTTAAGCCACGCTTGTCAAACCTTGTCACACTGTATCTTATTGTGATTTGTGCTACCTTCAAAAGGTGTCCCTTGCCAACGACGGATGTGGGCTTTGCTCGATAAACGCAGGAAATGACGAAACAACAAACGGTTTATATGTTAAACGCGCTCTGGTTTAAGCCGCAGGGCGGCGCGGATCGCTATCGTCAATATATGCGCGCAGTCAGGCCCTTAATCAAAAAGGTCGGCGGGCGCAAACTCAAAAGTTTTGTACCAGATCGAGCAGTGATCGGCGAGTTTGATGCCGACCTGGTGTACTTTGTCGAGTATCCAGACTGGGACGCGTTCAAACAATTCGCCAACTCTCCCGAATACCACAAAATCGCCTATCTGCGCGAAGAGTCCGTCGATAAATCCTTATTGATCCGATGTCTGCGACCGGCTGTCCCGTTTCGTTAGCGGGCGTCGGTGTCGTTCGGTTCGGTTGTTTGATGGGGTAGCGACTCGGAATCACAATACTCGGTCAAACTATCACACCAGCTGGTCGGTTCGTTCATGGTAATGCCGTTACGCACCTGACGGTAAGCGGCAGTATGTAGATACAAATCACGGCGCAATTGATTTATGTAGCCCAGTGGCTCGTGTTGTTTGACGCCATGCCACGGATTAAACGACATCGCTTCGCACATGGCATTCTGCTGTGGAGTGTCGAAAATCTGTTTCGGAATATGGACGCGTGCGATTGGCACAAAGGGGGAAACGTCTTCGGACCAGCGAACCGTGGTGTCCTGAATTGGCATACGCGAGTCGGCGTCACGTAACTGCACCATAAACTGAAAGCATGTATCCCGTTCGCGCAGCAAATGTACCATGCTATTACGTAATAGATTTGGGTCATCGCGATTGACCGTCGGTACGGCATAGTTTTCGCAGGCCTTGGCGCTGTACTTGATCTCATGTGGACCGAGCTTATAGGCCGACATACTGTAGTACTGTGTCGACAGCGGCGTGTTTGGTGCGGGCTTGCGGGTACTTAGGCCGAGATACAGTTCACGCAGTCGCCAGTCGAAGGGGTTTAAATAGTACTCGCCAAAGAAGTAGGTGAACGGTCGACCTTGTGCGGTGAGGCGCTCGAGCTCCCGATAATCTTCGATCGACCGAATAAAAAACGATGGTGAATTAATCATCAAAAAGTCTTGCGTGCGACCTGCCAACATTGGCGGTAGTAATTGTTCGCCGTCGACGTTCATCACCTTGATGGCCATGCCGCGTGCGTCTGACTCAGTGTCCGGGAAGGCCGGGACCGTGCCATTACTGAAGCGAATCCAAGCCTCATAGTGCCCGGGTTGGTCGAACAGACCGTGATTGTAGGTTGCCTGAGACTCAAACACTTCAAATCGAGCGCGCACACAGCCATGCGCTTTGGAGTGTGCATCACGTTGGTATTCTGGTGTGCGGTAGCGATCCACCATTTGTCGTACCGACTCGATAATCGCTGCATTATTTGTTTGTCGTTGTGCTTTTGCCGCTGGGCTATTGTCGACCAAATCCGCGTCTGGATCACGCAGGGCACCTGCCGCCATCTGCCAAGCGAAAACACCGAGAAACAGCAGCGCGTAGAAACCGGTTATATACATTAACCATTTCGCTGCTTTCCAGGCCAAGCGAAGCAGGCGCGCGAATCCGTGTCTGAGGCGTTTCAGTAATTTCATTCCGGCACCTCATTCTGATTAGATTGCGGCCAGCTAATGTTGGCGCAGTGCGGGGTAGAGGAAGGGTCAGGGCGCTCGCCATCCGAGTGGATCTTGAGGTATTCAAGCAAAGCTTGACGCTCGCGTTCGGTAAACTGACGGCAATAACCTGGACGGTCTTTTAGTTCATAACCAATGACGCCGTCACCACACAGGCCATCATTGAATTCATGCCCAAAATTGCTGTTCCCAACCAGTTGTGTATCGAACTTGAACGCACCTTTAAACGGGCGTACATCCAAACCGAGTGTCTGAGGATTATATTCTTTACGACCCAGATAGAACTGACTGTCACGCTGATCTGCCGGCAGCAGCAGTTGGTAGATGCTCGGTACGGAGCCATTGTGCAGAAACGGAGCGGTCGCCCATACACCTTCTAACGGGCGAGGTCGATAGGCACGCCAGGCGACCGGATTATCGTGCTCGCCAAAGCCATCAAGGTCTGCGACTAAATCAGCTGTCTCAGGCTTCGCGGTATAACCTGACTCATCCATCAGGCCCCATTCTCGGTATTGTTTATAGCGCACTTCGCCACCAAGGAACTGCAAGCCAGGCCCGAATGCCGTTTGACTTGGATCGGGAATTTTATCTGGATCCGGCATGCGCAACTTGGCACCGTTGGCTCGCGCTTGTTCAATCGCAGCGACAACCGAGCTTAAATCGTAGGTGTTATTGATCATGTTCTCCGCTGAAGTCGGGTCGGTGCCGATGTAGTCGAGCGGAATGTGAATCATTTCCCAGTACCCGCCACGTGCGGACTGCAATTCATACTTGGGTTTTGTCGCGCCGAGCCACGTGCCACCAGCTAGTTGAACTTGCGGATGCTTCTTGCGATTGATGAGATCGAGCAGTTGCCCGTCCGCGTCTGTCATCAGTGGTCCATGACAGGTCTGACATTGATGGTTAGCGGCGGTTTGCTGGTAATCGATTTTGCCGTCGACGGCTTCGCGGTTAAACGGGCCGTGGCATTTTGCGCAGACTTCGCCAAATATCTGTTTACCTTGTCCGGCGAGCTCGTTATCGATCGGCCCAAACACGTCCTCAGGCCAGCTTGGTGGCTCAAGGTGTTGCAAAGTGGTTTCGATGCAATGCATCTCCGACATCATGACAGAGTTGTCGTATAGACCATCCGCGTGTACAAAGTTGGCTGGCGCACGCGTCCCCATGGCTTCATTGACATTACGTGCCATCGCCTGACGCACCGAGCCCATCCACTGTACCCAATCAAACGCCCAGATGTCCCACACATGCGGGTAGTTCACCGGCGCATCCGCAGTGCGGTAGTTCTTGTCTGAAATATAGTCGCCAAATACGGTGTTAGCGATTCTACCTAGACCGTCAGTGCGCCCGTATCCCTCAGGCGTTGGGTAGAGGAAATAATTATGGCGGCCGTAGACCAGCGCTTGTTTGATCGTACTCCAGGTCGCATCACGCAACTGGGCTTTGGCCATCGCGTAGTCAGCCTCTGGTGTGTCTTTGAGTACTTTGCGTGCAAAACGGTTAAATTTAAACGGGTTGAAATAGGTGACCGTCAGAGACAACACACTGTTGGTCATAAACTGAGTCGGATCGAGGGAGGGTAGCGCGTGGCCACCAGCACCACCGTCAATCACCAGCGCGGTGCCCTGGTAAGTCAGTTGTGATGAATGACAGGCAGCACAGCTAACATCCAGAATTTTTGCGCCGCTATCGCGGTCGTAGTGCCAGGTCAGACCGATGGGTAGATCACCAGGGTTGTTGGGATTGACTTTGGACGACGGATCATAGATGTACCCCAGCTGCTGCATGTATTCACGTGTAATCAGTGGCTTTTTGCCGACGGGTTTTTCTAGCGCCGTGATCCAGTCGTATTGCAGACCAAAAAAGTTAGTGCCTTGCGGCAAGCGGTAATAATGCTGTCGCTCAGTGTTACACCAGCCTTGGTAGGCCGGAATCATCAAATCGTTGTTCGGATCGTCGGGATCGGGGTTTTGCGGACTTGGGTTTTCGCAGCGTAGATCGTCACTGGGATTTAGAAATTGATAGTGCGTGATTGGGGTATAGGCCGGAATATCCGGGTAATTAGAAATGCGCCACAACGCAATGTAGACGCCAAGACATAACACCAAAAACAGTGTAACTAGGCTGCCAAGCCAGAATCGCCATGAGCGCAGTCTGGATCGTCGTTTTGACTTCGATTTAGCGGTCATGGTGTCATGTCTCCTTAGTAAAAGTGGTTAACTGGCGTTCTTTGTCAACGTGCTGCGATCGAAGGCGCTGCCGTTACAGTTTAACTTTAGGCCGGCGATTTCGGACTGTACTTTTAGGAGATAACCCGATCCACCGCAGGTGATGTACGCCGTTTTCATATCTGGCCCGCCGAAACAGATATTGGATGGCAGGGGCGCAAATTTGTTATCTGGCAGCGTGATTGGAAAAAAACTGACGTCGCCTTGCGGTGATACGATGGATATACCGCCGTTGCTCATCGGGTTATTGCCATTTGGCAACATGGTGGCGACGTAGACGTTTCCCTCGCAGTCCACCGCCATTGAATCGAGCACCGCTTGACCTTCGAAGTTTGCGGTCAGTAAATGCGAACCATCAATTGTTCCCTGATCTGGACCTGAGACTGTGTTCGGGATAATGACACCGGGGCTGGCGAGTTCGTAGTAGACAATCTTTCGCTCGAAGGTAAGTGCAACGTACAGGCGCTTCCCGTCAGGGGACAAGGCCACGCCGTTGGGGTTGTTTAATGGGTAGACGGCCTGAGTGATGCTGCTGCCATCGGCAGCGGCGTAGTAGAGCCCCGTGATGTCGCGATCCCGTTCGCGAATTTTGCCGTAGTCGGTAAACCAGATGCCGCCTGCGTCGTCGACGACCAAGTCATCCGGGCCACACAGAGGGTAAGCGGGCGACCAATCTGCGACTTTTGTGCCGGGCGGGTTCTCCCTTGCTGCGCAGCTGGTGTAGAGCGTTTCAACCTTGCCACTTGCGGGGTCGTAGGCCTGTAGGCTGCCGCCGACATAGTCAGTGGGTTGATTGCCCGCTACGTCCAAAGTTTGCCCGTTGGGTAATGGGATTGGAATCCAATCAAAGCCGCCGTCATTGCAAACATAGATGCGGTTATCAGGGCCTATCGCGGTACCATTAGGCCCGCCCTTGAAGCTCGCTACCACCTGTTTTGTGCTGCCATCCGCAGGAATCAACGATAATTGTTGGTTCTTGATCTCGACTAGTAGGATGCTGCCGTCACTGCAGTGCACTGGTCCTTCCGGGTAGCCCAAGCCAGAGGCCATGATTTCCAATGTCGAGAGGTCGAGTGCTGCCATAATGTGCTCCTTTGGTCGAGTTGGTGAGAAAGTGACTAGCTGATGAGTTGATACTCCTTTAAGCCATCAATGAACGCGGCGGCGTTCTCTGGGCCGCCGACAATTTTGTAGACGTTTTCGGCATATAACTGCGCCGTTAACAAGGGGTTGATGGTGGCGGCGTTTTCAATCGCGATGATGGCTGCGCTTTCGTCGCCTAATTCGCAATGTGCGTTGGCCATCAAAAAGTAGTTGTGAACCCAACCCGGTTGCTGGATCAGGCTCTTCTTGGTCAATGCGATGACTTCTTCCTGGTTGCCGTAACGCTGCTGGACCACCGCCATGAAAAAATTCCAATATGGTGCTGATGGGTGTTTTGGTGCGGTGGCGAAGTTTTCCAAAATGATCTGTTCGGCTTCAGCGACATCTGCATCCGAACCGGTAAAAGCCAGCAATAATGCGAGGTATCCGCGCGCGATCAGGTTAAGCGGCGCCATTTGTACTACGCGGCGTAATGCCAGCTCTGCACGGCGGCTTTCGCCAATGTTTTGCCAGACCACGCCCGCATTCTCCAGCACGTCGATGTCATTAGGGGCCTGTTGATAAGCCGTTTCAATGAGCTCACTCGCCTCCTTAACACAAGCCTCATAGTCTGCACAGATCCGCGTGGTCATCTGTTGCGCGAGTAACATGGCGAGGGCGGCACGGGCACTGGCATACTCTGGATCAATTTTGATGGCCTGACGCAGGTAGCTATCTGCCTTGAGTATGCCTTCAGGCGTAAAGTTTGTGAGCCAGAAGTGATAGGCTTTTTGCACCAGTCCCCAGGCATCCAGCTTTTGTACCGGTAAGGCACCGGCAAAGATCGTTTCAGCCAGTTTTACTTCGCCTAGAACCGCACCAACAATGCACTTGGCGATATCCTGTTGGACTTCGAACAAGTCTTCTATTTTGCGGTCGTAAGTCTGGGCCCAAATTTCAGCGTTCGAGTGCATGTCAGACAGCTGCGCGATAACGCGGATGCGATCGTCTTTGTGGCGTAAGCTGCCGGTGAGAACAAAGCGGGTATTTAATTGTTCTGCAACGCGTTGGATGTCCGCTTTGCCTTTGCTCATCTGATACGAAGAAAGGCGTGAACTGACGCGGATGTCCGGCACCATGGTGACGTGTGCAATCACCTCAGAGGTGATTCCGGCAGCGATGTATTCGTCCTCTTCGTTGCTGGAGAGCGCATCGAACAAGAGCACCGCAATGGAGAAGTTTTTATTGTGCAGCGCAACGACTTTATCTGGCTCGTCATCGTGCTCGAGCTTGGCTTTGTCTTTTGCGCTACGCTGTAGTACCGGCGTTAGGACGTAACGCAGTGCACCATATGAGATACCCGCGATCACAAGTATGGCAGCAACTGCCGAGAGCGCAGATTCATTGTCAGTCAGCCATTGAACGGCGTACTCAACTACTTGCACAGTGATTTTGGTGTGTAGGGTCGCATCTGCCGATGATTATAAAGCAGCCCCTCCCGCAACACCACGATTTGCGTTGGTGGAAGACCAGAAAAAGCACGGGGAAAATAAGTGAACTATCGTCATTCTGCGATGGAGTCTGTTGCGATGGGCCTGTATACTCCGCCGCCCAGCGGCAGAGAGAGTGTGCCGTCGAGTGTAATCAAAGGGTGAGTTTGGTCTGAACTGTGTGGTGTGCGAATTAAATAGTGTGTCGTGCCCTAAGCCAACAATGCCCGTAATGAGTGTCACGCAAATAGAGCGCGTGAACAGGAGCATGTTATGGCGCATAGTGAGCCGACTGAAATCAAGTTTGCCGACTTAGGCTTACCTGAGTCTATTCTTCAATCCGTTTTGGAATTGGGGTATGAACAACCATCGCCGATTCAGGCAGAAAGTATTCCAGCCTTGCTGAGCGGGCGAGACCTGCTCGGCCAAGCGCAAACCGGTACCGGTAAAACCGCTGCATTTGCGTTGCCACTGCTGAGTCAGATCGACCCATCTCGCCGAGAAACCCAGTTGTTGATTTTAGCGCCAACGCGCGAGTTGGCTATTCAGGTAGCGGAAGCGTGTCAGCAATATGCGAAACACCTGCGTGGTGTGAGTGTGTTGCCAATCTACGGCGGACAATCTTATACGATCCAACTTAAACAATTGGCGCGTGGCGCGCAGGTTGTGGTGGGCACACCGGGTCGTGTGATGGATCATATGCGCCGTAATACCTTGTCGCTCGACAAGCTGAATGCGCTGGTATTGGATGAGGCCGATGAAATGCTGCGCATGGGCTTTATTGATGATGTTAAATGGGTGTTAGAGCAGTCACCACCTGGCAGGCAGATTGCGTTATTTTCTGCCACGATGCCACGCGAGGTTAAAAAGGTTGCTGATCAACATTTGGTGGATCCAGTACACATCAAGATTGCAAGTAAGACTGCGACTGCAGCGAACATTCAACAACGCTACTGGATTGTGCGTGGCACACATAAGCTGGATGCGATCACTCGGATTCTTGAAATTGAAGAAACTGATGGTGTGATTGTTTTTGTCCGCACTAAAACCGCGACGGTGGAACTGGCCGATAAACTCTCCGCACGCGGATTCCGTAGCGATGCGTTGAATGGCGACATCCCGCAGGCAAACCGAGAAAAAATCATCGACCGCCTGCGCGGTGGCAAGTTAGATATTCTGATTGCTACCGACGTCGTCGCGCGTGGTTTGGATGTGGAGCGGATCAGTCATGTTATCAACTATGATGTGCCGCATGACACAGAGAGCTACATTCACCGAATTGGACGGACCGGCCGTGCTGGTCGATCGGGACAGGCGATCTTGTTTGTCGCACCGCGCGAAAAACGGATGTTGTTTGCCATTGAGCGTGCCACAAATCAGCCAATTACAGCGATGGATTTACCCAGTGTAGCCGACATCAATCGCTCACGAGTTGATCGCTTCAAGCAGAGCATAGTTTCCGCCGTGGCCAACGAAAACCTCGATCTTTTTTCGCAAATCATTGCCGAGCTGCAACATGATCAAGAGTTGAGTGCGGAGCAGATTGCCGCCGCTGCAGCCTTCTTGGCTCAGGGTGATACGGCGTTATTGCTGGATGAAAAGAATTGAAGGCTGAACGCGCGCATGGCGCATCGAAGAAACGTGACAACGACTTCGAGTCGCCGCGCTCTAGTCGTGGCGCTGCAAAGCCAACCCCAGCGGCGACCGCCACACCGCTCACTGACTTTCCTGAAATCGCGATGCAACGATTCCGCATTGATGTCGGTCGTCGTAACCAAGTTAAGCCAGGCAGCATTGTTGGTGCAATCGCCAATGAAGCAGAATTAGAAAGCAAATATATCGGCGAAATCGAAATCCGAGAAGATTACTCAACCGTAGATTTGCCCGCCGATATGCCTAAGGAAATTATGGCGATTTTGAAGCGCGCTCGCGTTGCGGGTCGTCCTATGGAGATTGACTACTATTCGCCGGACGATGTTGAATCGTCGGAGCCGGTCACGACTCACCGACCGAAAGCTCGTAAACCGCAAT
>JAUHZM010000064.1 GCA_030426005.1 Gammaproteobacteria bacterium | reverse complement strand
CTTAGGACTGCGTGTTTGCTCTGCCACCGCCTCCAAACTGGCGGTCGCCAAGGTACTCAAGACCAAACCGGCATCCACGGCATCTGCCCCCTGAGCGGTGGCAAGCTCGCCTTGTTCATGCACCAGACCTTGATGCGCCACAGGGGCCAGCAATATCGGATGGCGAAACGTCTCACCGAGCAGCTTGGTATAGGTATGGGCCTGCGTCATGTCAGTAAGAACCCGGTTGTAGACCTGGTAATCTTCAAACACCGCGTGGTTGTTGTGCCGAGTTAGCTCTTCACCAGCGCCGCTGTCGACGTACTCAAACACCTCTGGGGGCATAAATTGCACCGCCATTTCAGCGTAATCGTTGAGCGTCAGCAGATCACTTGGGATGGCGGACAGCTTGGGATAAATCGGGTAGCGTGAGGACATGCGAATATCGGGTGGCTATTGCCAATAATACAAATCAAAAAGGCTGGTCGCGCTTAAAACACGACCAGCCCAGTGTAACGCTAAGTGCGGAGCAGAACTAGAATTCGAACTTCACACTCAGGTCCGCACGTCGTGCATCACCAATGTAGGTGAATGCACCACTACGGTAGGACGCCAAATAGTAATCTTCATCCGTGAGGTTGCCGACATTCAGGCGCGCACTGATTTTGTCTGAAAACTCGTAGCTCGCGAACACATCCAGTACCGTGTAGCCAGGCACCTTGTACGTTTCCCCAGCGGCCGCATCCGGCTGACCAGGGAACAACTCACTTGAATAGGTCACAGAGCCACCAAGCGCAAACTTAGGCGAAGCTTGATACTTGAGTTGCATAAACAGACTGTCATCCGCAAAGTTGCTCAGGCGCTTACCGATATTGTCCGGATTGACTGACGCCAACACTTCAGAATCCATCGTGGCGACGCCGAATTGCGTGCTCAAACGGTCAGTCAAGTTGCCCACCAATGAGAACTCAACCCCTTGCACTCGGTTCTTACCGGTATTCAAGGTGCCAACCACGGAGTAATCTTCCCCTTCCATGATGTCATCTTTGGTGATTTGGAAGATCGACGCAGTGGCCAACAATTTACCGTCCATCAACTCCCATTTTGTGCCAAGCTCAAGGTTTGAAACCTGCTCAGGTTCACTGAGAGCGATGGTTTCAATGCCGCCGCAAATCCCGCCGTAGCCGCAGTTTCCGCCGACGTCGGACTCACCACCATTAATATTGGTTGCGGAGCTGTAAGTCAGGTAGATATTGCCGCGCTCTGACACGTTGTACACCGCACCGACATGACCGTTCCATAATTCATCGGAATATTCATAGGCCGTCGGTTCCGTAGCGCCACGACCGACTACGTTGTTTTGATAGTCAAAGCTGTCTAAACGCAAACCCAAGAACACACTCCAACGATCGCTCAATTCAATGGTGTCCATCACCGCAACCGAAATCGTGTCGATGTTGTAATCCGAGTCATAAGCACCACGAGTAATCTGCCGGCCCATCAATGTGTCGATATTGGCCACCGCTGCACCGTTCGGGTCGATGATGCAGAAATTTGGATTCGCGCCGCGTCGACCGCCGGTAATACAGTTAGTCGCACCGGTGTTCTCAACGTTGAATACGCCATTAACCACGTTCATGTCTGAATACTCAAGACTGAACACAAACTGATGGTTCATGTCGGCAATCTGGGTGTCCAGATACAGATTGGATTGATTCACGAAATACTCGACTTCTTGCCAACCCTGGTGTGTGCTGAGACCAATTGTGGCCGCACCGGGTGCCAAGGTGTCGCTTTCGTCACGATTGGTACCGCGCGCGCCAGTCACTACATAGCCGTTATCTGTGGTACCGAATCGCGTCGCATTGGCGAAATTCAGCTTGTCGTTAATCTCTGTGTCTAAACGCAGTGTAAATGTCTCTACGTCCGATTCCAGAAAGTCTTGTTGTTGCAGATACACTGGTAATTCGTGTACCGGCTCACCACCGCTAATAATATAAGTTCCCAAATCCGGCGCGTCTTGCGCCTCCAGGTAATAGTAATCAGCGGTAAGATTTACACGCTCAGAAGCATGCCACAGTGCTGATAAAGCCACGCCGTTTCGCTCACGGCTGGCAGGCGCACGATCTGGCACATCTTCGTAGGTGTGTAATACATTAGCCCGCACCGCAAACGAGTCTGAGAAACGGTTGTTGCTGTCCAGGGTGACACGACGATAATCGTCAGAACCCAAGGCTGCTTCCACATGGTTGAAGTTGTATTCTGAACTGGCTTGTTTGGTGATGCTGTTGATCGCACCGCCACTGGAGCCACGGCCGGCAAACGTCGAGCTTGGGCCCTTTGTGATTTCTACTTGTTCAGTCGCAAAACTCTCACGCGTGGTCATACCAGGGTCACGCAAGCCATCCACGAACACGTCACTGCGTGCTTCATGACCGCGTACGATGTAACGATCACCGAAGGCGTTACCATTTTCACCCGTGCCAAGGGTTACACCCGGTTGAGCCGCCAACACTTCGCGCAGGTCAGACTTCCCGGACTCTTTGATTTGCGTTTGTGTCAAGACACTGATGGTGGCTGGTGTGTCAGCAATCGGTTTAACTCGGCGCTGATCACCTGACACATTGGCTTTGTATGGTGCACCTGGTTCGGTGTAAGGATTGGTGTCAATGGCACGTTCTTCAATCTGCAGCGTGTCGAGTACCATCGGCTCATCATCTGAATTCTGTGCCATGGCTGGGCTACCGAGCAAGGCGGCAGATACGCCAAGTGCCAACGTGCTTAATCGTGGAGAAGCCGAACGACTATTCCGCAAACTGCTGGGAACAACGGCATCTGTCTCAACTTTGTATCCTGGTTTTAAAGACATTTTTTTACCTACTTTGTAATTAATGAGTATTCAACGGGTATCGCGAGGGTTAATACCTCACGATTAAATTCATCTGGGAACGGCGGCAACGGCTCGGCCAGACGCAGCATTTCCAGAGCGGCTGCATCCAACTGCGTGTGCCCAGAACTGGTTCGAATAGACGCGGCCAATACCTGCCCTGATTGATCAATCGAAAACTGCAGTTCAACCGTGCCTTGTAATTTGGCTTTCTTGGCCGTGGCGGGGTACGTTTTGTGGCGATTCAGATGTGCCATCAAGACCAACTGAAAGTCTCGCGCACTGCCTTTACGACTCCCTCGTTTACGATGATCTGCCTTGCCAGTTGCGCGCGTACGCTTCGCCACTGGTTTGGCCGATTCGTTTTGGCGTTCTTTATTGAGCGACGTGCTGTCTGGCTCCACTGGTGGAGTTGGTTCGGTCACCGGCTCCGACTCAGGGATCGCGATCGCCGCAGATGTGTCCGCTTTTACTGGCGTAAATGCCGCCACCTGTTCAACAATCGGCTCAGGTTTTGGCTCAGGTTTTGGCTCAGGTTTTGGCTCAGGTTCCACTTCTTCAACTTCTGCTATCGCCTCACCAGCCTGCTCGGTCAAATCACCATCCATGCCAAGTCCGATGTGCACACCCTGCTCACCAACATCCTCTGCACCTGAGTTTGGGTTCGCCTGGGTATTGACCGCTGTAATAACCACCGCGCCAGCCAAATGCAAGCCCACTGCTACCAACCCTGCGATTAACCATTTTAGTGCGCTCATGGTTTAGTTCTCAGGGCTGTGCGCCACCAATGTGAGTGAAGCCACGCCATATTGCTTAAGTACAGCTAACACGGCATCAAGGTCTTTTGCCAGCAAACTGCGATCAACGGTCAAGTTAATGTCACCTTCGAACTGTTCAATACGCGCCTTCAGTGCCTGTTGGCTAATTGCCTCACCATCCCAGAACAATTGGTTTTGCTGGTCAATGACTAAGTTGACCGCTGCCTGGTCAATTGCTTTCTGACTCGTGGACACCGGGGGCAGCGTATCAAGTGGATCAAAGGCACTGATTTGGCCTGCGATCATGAAAAATATCAGCAACAGAAATACGATATTGATCAATGGAATCAAGCTCTGATCGTTATCAACCGAGCGGCGTGCTGGCAACAAATCCATTACTTAGCCCTCACTGACGAATCCAGACCGTTGTGCTGTACGTCCCCCAGAGACACCTTGCTCCAGCCCGTGGCCTGCAGCGCCTCAATCGTGGAAACAATTTGTTGCACGTTGACCTCAGCGTCTGGCAACACGACAACTGCGCGGTCATGCGGCACCTGCTCGAATAATGCGCTGTTTAGTTCGTCAACAGAGGCAAGACGAATGTCTGTCGCATGGAACGCCAGTGCGCCAGTGCTGCCCAATCGCAACAATGCCACCTCGGACGGGCTGTTCAATTGCACACTGGCTTGTGGTGCTTCCAGTTCAATCGCCTTCCAGCGCGTAAAGGTCGAAGTAAGCATAAAAAACAACAGCAATATGAACACTACGTCGATCAGAGCGGTCAAACTGATCGCACGTCGACGGCGTGGCGCCCAAATTGAGGTTGAGTTAACAGCGGACATATTCAGGCGATCTTCTTGCTCTCACTCAGGTCACGGCGGGCCGCTTCCAAGGTAAAAACCTGATCCAGCACATCTTGCATTGCCGCCGCTTCGCGCTCGGCTCTCCGTTCAAACCAGCTATGTACAATCGAGGTTGGAATTGCCACTGACAAACCGACCGCCGTGGTCAGCAACGCCTGCCAGATACCACCGGATAAGATTGCCGGGTTAACCTGTGCGCCCGCTGATTCCATTGCGCGAAATGCTTCGATCATCCCAAGCACCGTACCCAATAACCCCAGTAACGGTGCAGTATTAGAAATCACTTCGAGCGGGCGCAACAAACTTGTAAGCTTCGCCATAGACACGCGTGCGATACGTGTCGCTTCATTCCGAACCTCGTCAAGTGTGAGGTTGGTTTTGTCCAGTAAACCAATGGTCTGCTTGACCAATTGCGCACGTGGATTCTGTGAATTATTGAGCATCAACGCAGCTTGATTACGCTCATTCTGGCGCAAGTGCAGCAAGGCTCTTTCAGCATTTGCATGCGGTCGTGCGCGCATCTGCCACAATTGCCAAATCTTTATCAGTGAAATTGCTGTGGCCAGAATTGAGCACGCCAGCAAAATAGCGACCACTGGTCCACCAGCCATCACAAGTTGAAACAGTTCGCCCATGGCAGTACCACCTTAAATTATAATCTAAATGCTAATCATTCTTATTTAGGGATGCGAATGATATTCATTTAGTGGTGGGAATGCAACCAAATAACGTTGTTTCAACGAAACAAGTTACGGATAATTTTCGTGAAAGCGGTGAGTAGCGCGTTTTTCCCTACATCACACGCGCGTTGCCCAAATCCTGTTGGGCAACAGCGACTAAAGAAACTTAGATAGCAGTAATGGCAAACAGGAGTGCCAGCGTAAGCATAGCCAAGATACTCCAAAACGTGATTGGACCACGCGGATGTCCAAAGTTGATGGTCCAGCCTAACGCAGGCATGCGTTTTGGCACCCAGAGGCGTGTGTCCCTGCGGCTGCTATAGATGCCGAACCAGGTTACCCAGTTGCGCTCATCCTGCCATTCTTGTTGATTGATGTCTGAGTCTGTCACAATCCACTCCAACGATGTCATCCTGTCTATGTTTACATTTTGAGTGTAGTGCAAACACATGTAAACCACGTGCAGAGCATTTGCACTCTTATTGTGCGCTCACCGTCACAGCCACGTTTGCTTTAGTGAAATTGCCCTGCCCGTCAGTCACCCAATACTCAAAGTGATCAACTCCGACAAAACCGAAGTTCGGCCAATAGCTCACGGTGGTATCAGAGTCCTGAAAGACTAGCCCATTACGTGGTTGAACAATGCCATCAATGCGCAGGGGTTCAGACTCTGGATCATTATCGTTGGCTATCAAATTGATCGCCACGGTGGTTTCTAAATTCGTCGTAGCGCTATCGTCTCGCGCCACTGGTGGTGCGCTAGCCAAGTTTATCGTCCCACGAAACTCCGCATCGGCCCAGGCATGGAAACGATTCCCCAGAATCGAGACCACGCTTGGTCCCAGATAAGTCTTGAAGCCAAATTTATAAATTTCGCCGGTGGCGCGATCACTGAAGTAGTTTTCCACCACGGTGTACATATCCTCGCTGGCGGTATCTTCAAAGTAACCATTGATCTCGACATTGGCGATCATGTCTTGATTGAAAATACCGTAGGTGTCGGTCCCTGCGGGAATGGGGGCGACACCAATACTGTCCGTCTTGTTGCCCGTGTAGGCGACTCCGGTAGCTGCCGTAGTTGCCGGCGACAGATACTCAAACCGCCCATTGTTGTTGTCCACATCAATCACAAATTGGCCTGGCACAAGATCACTTTCTTGGATAAAAGTATCTGTTTGGTCTTGTTCATCGTAATGCGTCGCCACATTAGTAAAACTGCCGCCGATAATCACAAACTGATCCTTTCCAAGCGCATTCGAATCGGTCTGGTGCTTACCTAATCGAACACCGACTGGAAAATCGCGAACCTGAATATTGCGCGCGATCATGTCGGTGGTGTTGTTGCCAAACTCGAGTCCGAATGCAGGCGAAGCAAAATGATCGACCGAACCATCCATGCCAATCAAGTCAAAATCACGCAGCAAATAATGCGAGGTATATTCGATTGCTGCGCCTGCTCGCACACTCCATGCGGTAAAATCAGATAACACAGTCACGATATCGTGCTCCTGATTCGGGTTCGCTTTGACCACGTAGAGGCCGACCGTTGAGGCGAACGATTCATTGTTATCGAAATTTCGAATCGGCGCGTCATCCGGCGTAGCATCGCGACTCAGCCCCAGCGCTTCAGGTAGCATGAATCGATCAGGCGGAAAATTCAGCATGCCGGATCCACGATGCAGATACACGAATCCGTGATTCACACTCGCTGCAATATTGTCGATGCTGCGAACCAAGCGCCCCTGAAACCAGAAACCATCTCCGGTACGTCCCATATCGAACCCATCTGGGTTATTGCCGTTTTTCGGATTAAATGCGCGATTACCTTCCGCTTTGATAGCGATATTACTGGACCAAATACCCGTTTCATTGCCAGTCTCGGCCACGAACCCGGCCCCAAACGTATCGAACGATGCATTATCGTGAAATACCGCATGGCTATCGTGATGTGTGTATCCCCAACCCGGCGAACCGAACACCGCATTACCAACAGCCACCGCGGGCTGTCGCTGATTCGAGGTTCCCGTACGATGAAAATGCAGGCTGTAGCGCCCTTGCACATTGCTGTTCGCCCGTACCGGTGAAACATTCGCAATGTCAAAACTGTCCACCGATTTATCGGTGCGTCCCAGCTGATCAAACTCCGCGTACCGAACATCCACACGATCACTGTGCATGAACATCACATGTCCGCGCTGATGCGTTTCCACTTCCTCAGAATTCTCAGTCCGGATCGCCACATTACGGCTAAAGTTGGCCACACTGGTCTTTAAATCTGCACGTGGCGACGCATGGTTAAATTCAAGCGGAGAATCGATCGTAACGGTATTGCCACTAATCGCCGTGATGGTCCGCACTTCGTCCTGCGTGCCGGAATAGATCACATCGCGAATGCTGTTATCCCATTTCCAGCCCGCGTAATAGGTTCCCGCGACCACCAATCTGTCACCAACCTGCCATCCCGTAGGTGGTTCAGCCAAAGTCAGCTGAGTCTGCCCCGCCAGAGGGTCTACCGCCACCTTTAGATGCACACGCTTGGCAGCACCATGAATTCGTGTCACACCATGCGCCACAACACCACGACTGAGTATGGGGTCCGTTGACACATTGATGTCGCCGTTCGCAGCAATCATGATCTCAGCCGAATGAACCGCTGGCATCGGTTGCTCTACCGAGCCAATTTGCAAGGTTCCGCGTGGATCGACGACCAGCGTATCCAGCACCATACGTGTGGATCTGTCATTGGCAAAATTAAGCGCACCGTCAACTCGAACTGTGAACAAGCGCACATCACTCTGCACGTCATACCGAACTGTCACGTTTTCCGGAACAACAACTCGCGCACAGTCAACCGGAACTCGGCCTGCATACCAGGTTGCGGGATTACTCCAATCCCCATTTGCAACAGCCAGATGAGTCATTTTTGAGTAGGCGACGAACTCCAACAAAGCCATGTGCTCGGTCATCTTACCGGGATCGGTATGTCCAGGCATCGGGTTCGCACCTAAGTCGGGTAAGTCGGCTGGACCAGAAGTGGCACAAATATCAACTTGCTCCTCATCAAGTAGCAACATGATCGGTGCAATCAAACGACCTACTTCAAAATTAGTCTGCGCCGACAGTACCGGCGACAGCATGCAAAGCAGGCCACTCACAATAGCGCGAGTGGTTCGCGCACGTAAAACGTCCATGGTCATGAGTTTTGGGTAGTAATGGGTAGTTAGCTGACAATTATCCTACTTGCCTGAGCTGATACGCAAATTGTCACCCAATAAATTGTGTGCCGCGAGTCATCATAGTCTGTTTTATCAATAGACCATATTGGGCTGAATGAGTACAACTCCGCGTGATACCAAGATTTCAGTATTTTTTTGCCTATGCCAGCAATGCAGGGATTGCTAGACAGATGTTAATGGTAGTATCATCTGATATAACCACTCGTTATTGAGAGAGGATGCGCATGGGCCCAGCAGGATATTCCCTTGGCCCAGCAAACGGGGAGTGAACGAGATGGTATGCGAGTAGCCAATGTCGGCTACGCATGATGAATTGGGTCATCAGATCCCCGCTGTATATGTCTAACTTCAAATCCGATGGTGTTCGAGCCCCAAACTCGTTTGGTGAGCGACTCCGTGTACTGCGTGCACGCCGCAAACTCAGCCAAATGGGTCTGGCACAGCTCGCCGACACTACTCCACGACACATTTCGTTTATAGAGACCGGGCGCTCACGACCTGGCCTCGAACTGGTGCAACGCCTGTGTAAAGCACTGGAGTTGGGTCTTTCAGAACAAAATATTTTGCTCGCTTCTGCTGGGCTACCAATCAGTTATGTTCCTTATAGCCCAGATGACATCAGCACACGTTTACTCACCAACGCAGTAAAAGCCCTGCTAGCGAGTCACGCCCCCTATCCGGCCTGCGCAGTGGATACCCGGGCGCAAATACTGTTCGAAAACTCGGCTTTTCAACGGCTGTTTCCGGGCATGAGTGAGCGCTCGCCAGAACAGTCCATCGATGATTTCTTTGCCTCTCCGGCTATCCGTCAGCGTGTTGCCAACTGGGCGGAGCTCGCTTGGGCTTTTATCGACCGCCGTCGATTCGAAGTCGCACGTAGCGGCGACCCTAAGTTAGTTGAACTGACCGAACGTGCACTCACACACATGCAAGATATCAACCGTCCAGAAGATCCCGCAGCCACACCTCGGGGCTCAATGGTTATCTATCCGAAATTGATTGTTGAAGGTAAGACTTACTCGACATACATGACGGTACTACGTTTCGAAGGCATTGTGGAAACAGCGCTGAGTGACGTTCGTGTCGAAATGATTTACCCGATGGATGATGCGGCTGATGCTTTGTTCCATCGTCTCGCAAGCTGATGCAGCTGATCAGGGAATGACAGCCAATCTTTTTTTTAATGCTAACAGAAGCGCCCTAATTTTTAGTTGTTCAATTCGTACCCCATGACAAATCTTAAAAAATCGTCCGCGGCAAACAAACAGCCCACGTCTTTTGGCGAACGCCTTCGAGTACTTCGCAATCGTAAGAAAATGAGCCAGATGACCTTGTCACAACTCGCTGACACCACACCAAGATACATTTCGTTTATTGAGACCGGACGTTCCAGACCTGGCCACGATGTGGTCGTACGCATCTCTGAAGCACTTGAACTGGATATTACACAGCAGAACTTACTACTGGCTTCAGCAGGTTTGGCACCATTGGATGTTGAGTATCAACCAGAAAATGAGTGCAGCGCGCTACTCGGCGACACGATCCAAAACTTGCTGGAACAACATAATCCGTATCCGGGCTACGCGATTGATAACAATGCCCGCATTGTTTTCTCCAATCGCACGTTCGACGCAATATTTCCAAACACTGCAAATCAAACGACACGAGACTCCATCGATAACTTCTTCACCGGTTCGGTGTTTCACGATGTCTTGGAAAACTGGTCGGAACTGGCCTGGGCATTTATTGATCGTGATCGCTTTGAAGCTGCCCGCACCGGAGACCCGAAACTACTGGCAATAACACAAATGGCGATGGCGTTTATGCAGGGTAAAGAGAGACCCAACATAAACGAGGGCAAGCAACCTGGCTCTATGGTGTTATATCCTAAATTGCGGCTGAATGGGCGCGTCTACTCCACCTACATGACACTACTGAGATTCGAAGGCATCGTCGAAAGTGCGCTAAGTAACTTGCGTCTAGCCCTCGTATACCCTTTAGATGAAGAGGCTAAAAATTATTTTGTGGAAAATTTCAGCGCCCTTCCCTGACAGGGAATTGCGAGCATCGCAGCCACAACCTATCATCCAATTTCTGTTGGACGCAACACGATCCAATCATCTGGTAACTCATTGCAGCGTGAGGTGTCAGGGTAGACGACGGATGATTGAAGCTCGTGTTACGCCAACAGTATTCGCCCCCCATGCTCCTGTGGTGCGAAACGATGGAAGTAGGCTCGAATCCCGTATCCAACTTGAGGCCTACCAACATGGACGTTTCTTATTTTCTTTGTGGTGGAGTGTTGGCACAGAATGCGAGGTTACGATTGCTGTGCCAACGCCATAATGTAATTCCATTGTGGTTTACTAACGGGTTGAATTGACAAGCGGCTCTGGTTTAACAACACCATATCGCTAAGCGGTGATCCAGATTCAGCAGCCAATTCTTTTAACTCACTCAACGCTATCACGCGGCTAAATTTCTGCTCGAAGCGAACGTCTACACAGAACCACCGTGGCTTCTGTTCACTGGCTTTCGAGTCGAAGTACTTGCTGCTCTGATCAAACTGCGCTGGATCAGGATACCCTGCGCGCACCACTTGCATGGTGCCGGCGATACCAACCTGTTTGCAACTACTGTGGTAAAAGAATACCTGGTCGCCTTCCTTTACCTCGTCGCGCAATAAGTTTCTGGCTTGGTAGTTACGAATGCCATCCCAAACACCGATGCCATGGGATTCGGCTGCCAGGTCATCGATACCGTACTCATCCGGCTCCGATTTAAACAACCAGTACTGCGTCATACGATCACCTAGCGTTCCAACACCACGCGATACCGCGCTTCACCGCTTCTCAGTCTGGCAATGGCATCATTCACTTGATCAAATTTATATGTCTCGATGATCGGGCGAATGTCGTGCAAATTGGCAAAATCGAGCATCTGACGAATCGTCGCCGGACTGCCGATTGGCGATGCCGAGACATCAAGCTGTTTGGCCATCAGATTCATAACCCCCACATTCAGTGGCTCTAGTGCGGCACCAACGAAATGTAAGCGACCGCGTGGCGCTAGGGTCGACAGATACGCATTCCAGTCCAGCGTCACATTAACTGTTGAGATAATTAGATCGAACCGACCGGCTGCCTGTTTGAGCGCCGATGGGTCACGCGAATTCAAGATATGGTGCGCTCCAATCCGACTGAGCTCGTCTCGCTTACTCTCGCTGGATGTGAATGCGGTCACCTCGCAACCCCATGCATTCAGGAACTGCAAGGCCATGTGCCCTAAGCCACCAATACCAATAACACCGACCTTAGCAGTAGGTCGAACCGCATATTGCACCAATGGATTGAAGACTGTAATACCACCGCAAAATAGTGGTCCAGCTGATTTCGGATCAAGCCCGTTGGGCAACTTGACTACGCTGTTGGCCGCGGCGCGCACCTTGTCTGCAAAGCCACCATGACGACCGATAATCGTGGGTTGGCTCTGTGCGCATAGGTTGTGGTCACCGCTGTCACACATAGCGCAGTGGTCGCAATACCCGGCATGCCAGCCAAGTCCAACATAATCGCCAGGCGCTAAGCCCTGAACCTGATCACCGACCTGTCCAATAGTGCCGACCACTTCATGACCGGGCACCAATGGGTAAGCAGTTTTTCCCCAGTCACTGTCTAAGACGCTGAGGTCGCTGTGACAAATACCGCAATACGCCACCTCGATTTCCACATCGTTCGGTGCCAAGGTGCCTGGATCATATTCAAAGGGCTTCAGCTCCCCTTTTGGCTCAAACGCCGCATAAGCTTGGATCATGATTAAAACCGGTTAAATGAAAAAAGAAGCAGGGTATCACGGAACAATCACAAGCGCGTCATGATGACTAATCTAACTTGATTCGTAGGACGACACCGCCCATCACATCACCGATCTTAAAGTCATTGCGCGGGCTATCTATATGATCGTTGTGACATTTCACACAGGCCTCGGAAACCGCTATATCCTGGTATACCGCCGTGAAGTAACGTTCGCCACCCAGGACTTCTTCAGAATAGAACCGCTGCGTTGGATTTG
>JAUHZM010000063.1 GCA_030426005.1 Gammaproteobacteria bacterium | reverse complement strand
TCTGGGTGCGTCAAAATCATAAAACGCTCCTCATCAACGCCCTGCAAAATACTCTGCGCGCATTGTTCCGGTGTGATCACACCGGGTAAATCCTGTTTACGCTCGTCATCTGAGATAGCCAAGATGTTGGTATTCACATACTGCGGGCACACCACCGACACTTTGATTCCCTGATGACCATGTGCAATCGCCAATGAATCTGCCAGCGACACTGCTGCGTGTTTAGTCGCACTATAGGCAGCGTCACCTATCTGCACTAACAGCCCAGCAGCCGACGCGACGTTAATTAAGTAACCATCACCACGCTCAATCATTTTCGGCAACAGGTTGCGCGCTGCCCAGACGTGCGCCATGACGTGCAATTCCCAGTTTTTCTGCCACACGGAGTCGTCTGCCGATGCGGCATGACTTGGCTCACCGACACCGAAACCGGCATTCGACACAAAGATATCGATTTGACCAACGGCCGCTTCTGCCTGTTCGATCAAGGCATCAATATTCGCCGCCTGACTTACATCGCATTGCACCGCATGTCCGTCGATCTCGCCGGCCAATGCCTGCGCTGCCTCCAGATTCAGATCAGAAACCACCACATTGGCACCACCAGCCGCTAGCGCACGGCATAAAGCGGAACCAATCCCTCCGGCCGCGCCAGTGACGACCACATTTTTATTTTGTATTTTCATCCGGCGTTTATAGCACAAAAAGCGTCGCCAACTAACCCAATACATTTTCTCAACGCGACACAGATTATGCTTGGACCAGACTCTAAAAGTATTAACTCGCTCAGGATTCGTTGTGCCAATGCCGGAACAAGACAATCAGGAAACCACCAAGGTCATTATTTATGGCGGTAACGGCTTCGTTGGAACGCAAGTCGCCGAAGCTTTGGCGGGACGCGCATGCGTAGTGTGTCTAAGTCGAAGTGGACACAAGCCGTTACATCTTAAGGACGAAGCTTGGAGCGAACAGGTGCGCTGGTGTAAGGGCGATGCCGCCGATCCAGACGAGAAACTCCTCGCTACAGCGGACGTATTAGTTTGCCTTGTTGGCGCTGCGCCGTTGCCGACTTTTTCAGAACAAGCGTATGAACAAGCCGTACATCAGAATGGCATCACTAATCGAAATGCAATCCAAGCCGCTGCGCGCGTTGGCGTTAAACGCGTAATCTTGCTCGGCGCTAAAATTCCATGGCCGATGAACAACAAGTACTTTGCTTACGCAGAAGGAAAACGGATCGCCTTTTCGGCAGCCGAAGATTTCGCGCAAGGTAACCCCGAGCATCACGCTGTGGTACTACAACCTGGCGTCATCTATGGTACACGGCACCGTCAAGACGGTCGCCCAATTCATCTTGAATCAGTCATGAAGCCAGTCGCCAAGGTGCTTCCGGGGCACTTTGTGGCAGTGAAACGGTTAGCCGAACGGATTGCTGAACTGGCGCTAACTCCGCCTAAATCTTTACCCAACTTTCAAGTTATTTTGAACAGCGACATCTAGAGATAACATTCGATTTCGCATTCTGAAGCGCGCCACGTATACTCAGGTGCAACGAAATTACTAAGCAGAATAATCCTACATACCTTCGGAGGACACTATGGATGTAAGAGCCGCTGTCGCACATGCAGCAGGTCAACCTTTGACCTTGGAAACTGTACAATTAGACGGGCCACAGGCCGGTGAGGTATTGGTCGAGGTCATGGCCACGGGCGTATGTCATACCGATGCGTTTACCCTATCCGGCGATGACCCAGAAGGCGCATTCCCAGCCATTCTGGGCCATGAAGGTGCCGGGGTCGTGCGTGAAGTCGGCGCTGGCGTCACGTCGCTAAAACCCGGCGACCATGTCATCCCCTTGTACACACCGGAGTGTCGCGAATGCGACTATTGCTTACACCCGAAAACGAATTTGTGCCAGGCCATTCGCTCCACCCAAGGACAAGGCCTCATGCCCGACGGCACCTCCCGATTTTCGTTGAACGGCAAACCAATTCTGCACTACATGGGTTGTTCAACGTTCGCTAATTTCACCGTGTTACCCGAGATTGCGCTGGCCAAAGTTCGCCCGGACGCTCCATTCGACAAGATTTGCTACATCGGCTGCGGCGTCACCACCGGCGTTGGCGCCGTGGTATTCGATGCCAAAGTCGAACCAGGCTCAAATGTCGTGGTGTTTGGCCTTGGCGGCATTGGTTTGAACGTTATTCAGGGCGCACGCATGGTTGGCGCGAATAAAATTATTGGCATCGACCTTAATGAGAGCAAAGTAGAGATTGCCCGTGAATTCGGCATGACCGACTTCATTAATCCAAGTCAAACCGACGACCTGATTGAAGCAATCGCAGACTTAACGAACGGCGGCGCGGACTATTCATTCGAATGTATTGGTAACGTCAATACCATGCGCCAAGCGCTCGAGTGCTGTCACAAAGGCTGGGGCGAAAGCATCATTATTGGCGTCGCAGGTGCTGGACAGGAAATTTCGACACGCCCATTTCAACTAGTGACTGGGCGAGTTTGGCGTGGTACCGCATTTGGTGGCGCCAGAGGCCGAACCGATGTACCGAAGATCGTAGACTGGTACATGGATGGCAAAATCGATATCGATTCGTTGATCACACACAAAATGCCGTTGGACGACATTAATACCGCCTTTGACTTGATGCACGCTGGCGAGAGTATTCGCAGCGTGATCGAGTATTAATTCAAGCCTTATCTTTGTCGTAGACTTCTCGCCTTTGTGGCGAGAGTCTGCGGCACCAATGCGAACTACAAGGTCACTGCCAGCACATCACAAGGAGACTGCTTTAACAGGTCTACGGCGGTTGAGCCACTGAACAACAAGGCCAGACCATGTCGGCCATGGCTGCCGACGACAATCAAATCACTGCCATGCGCCTCAGCCTCGGTATGCACGGCACGAGCGATATCTCCGTCTTCAACAACCTTGGTTTCAACTTTTTCGATTGGCATTGCGGCCGCGATATCGGTCAGTCTACGCCTTGCTAATTTGAGCGCTTCATCGTAATTCTCTGCCTCCGTATCGGGAATAATGCTCGCGCCCCCCATAACGCCAGGCGCCACCACGGGTGAGAATGGTTCCATCACGTGAATCAACATAACGTCCGCGTCATACTGCGTAGCCAGCTGTTCCGCACGTCGACAAACGGGCAAATATTCCTCATCATCCACAGCAACAAGGATCTTCGAATAATGGGCAGCTTGGGGCTTTGTGCTTTGTGTCATAACGACCTCGAGTCAATAGACCGTCTAGAATTAAGTTTATCCTTTTAGCATACACCTGTTATCGAAAATTGCACTATTGTCTCTACCAGACGACCTCGCTCGGCGTTCAAGCCTTCTATCAAACCACCTAGGAGAAATTTTGTGACATCCACCGACAATGGTTGATTTAAACCACACAAGCTGGTGGATATCCCCCATCCCTTGTCATTATTTATTAATCATAAAGTTGTTTTTTGCATTTTTTGAGACCAAATGCGCCCTCGGGGCCATGATAATTGATCGCACGATTTGGCACTTTTTTTGCTTTAATTTAAGCGCAGCTCGCGCTGATGACTGCACGCGGCGACGCACTACCTGATGTGAAACCCGTCGCTTACGAATAAAAGCTACCCGTGCCATGCCCGGGTGATCGAGCCAAGTGAGGTATTATTGTGGGGAAAAAATTTCAAAGTCGTATCGAATCCGATAGTTTAGGTCGAGTACGAGTTCCAGATTCTGCATTGTACGGGGCGCAAACACAGCGCGCCGTAAATAATTTCAATATCAGCGACCTGCGTTTTCCGGCCAGCTACATTCAAAGTCTAGCGCTGATTAAAAAAGCCGCCGCGCGAGTGAATGGCGAGCTAGGGATTCTCGACTCCGAGCGGTCACGCGCGATCCAATTCGCCGCCAGTCGAATACTGGCTGGTAAACACCTCGATCAATTCCCTGTGGATATTTTTCAGTCCGGCTCTGGCACCAGTACCAATATGAACATGAATGAGGTGCTCGCTAACCTGTGTAAGCGTGAATGGCAAATCGACGTTCACCCAAATGATCATGTCAATATGGGCCAAAGCAGTAATGATGTGATTCCAACGGCTATACAAATTACTTGTGTACAGCAAGTTCGCGAGCAACTGCTGCCCTCAATCAAACAATTAATTGAGGCAATCGATCAACGTGCCGCGCCACTCAACTACATCGCAAAAACCGGACGCACGCACCTGATGGATGCCATGCCGATCACCTTGGGGCAAGAAATGTCAGCTTGGTCAGAACAGTTGCGTGCCAGTCGACTCGCAATAGACGACTTTATCGGCAGCATGACAGAGCTTGCGCAAGGAGGCACAGCAATTGGTTCGGGCGTCAACACGCATCCTGAATTTGCCGACAAATTTGCTGCCGCCATCAGTGATCATACCGACCAGGACTATACCGCCAGTGAAAACTTTTTCCGTTCGATTAGTTCGCAAGATTTATCAGTCGCTCTTTCCGGTCACTTGAAGGTGCTGGCGGTGTGCCTGAATAAAATCTGTTCTGACCTGCGCTGGATGAACAGCGGCCCTCTATCAGGCCTGGGCGAAATCGAGCTCGAGCCATTGCAACCGGGAAGCAGCATTATGCCGGGTAAGGTAAACCCAGTCATCCCGGAAGCCGTCAGTATGGCTTGTGCGCAAGTTATCGGCAACGACGCGACGGTAACGACCGCTGGTTTGTCTGGTAACTTTCAACTTAACACGATGTTGCCCGTAATCGCGTACAACTTGCTGCAGAGTATCGAGTTGATGCAAAACGCATGTACACATTTGGCCGAGCTAGCGATTCGACGTTTCACGATCAAGTTCGAAAACATTAAGAAGCCACTTGCCGCCAACCCAATTCTGGTGACTGCCCTGAACCCTAAAATAGGTTATGAGGCTGCCGCTGAAATCGCTAAGGCAGCCTACACAAGCGGACGCCCTATCCTAGACGTAGCAATGGAACATACGGATTTGAGTCGTGAAGAGCTTGAGGAATTACTCAATCCACTGAATTTAACGAATGTGTGAGGTAGGCCAGGCGGTGTGCTGGTTGCCAAGGGTCTTAGTCAGGGCAACCGGCACCCGTTTGCTGGCCACTGTGATCGGTGAACTCACGCCAGTGGACCCAACCCTTGGGGCATAGGAACCCCCACTCGCGTTCTTTGGGGAAGGTGAAAAACAAAGTGTAGGCAACTCGACTTTCAAGAATCAGCCGGTGAGCATATTTTGCGCTGCGGTATTTCGGTATAAAGGGCCAAAGGCGTCGAACGCCGGTAGGGGTCGCTTCATATAGCCGCCCCCACAGTACCACACCGACCGATCGCCAAGGGTGGTCATGCAAAGCACGATCATCATCACTGCCATCGTAGCGGTGCAAATACAAGTTGTGCCGTCCAGGCTTGCGTCGAAGGTGCCAGCGACGCATGTAGCGCTCACCGATGACTTCATCTGGTGAGCGCCATTTGATGTTTATTCCCATGAGTCCAGCACGTCGACTTAGGCTTGTTTAGTATCCTGAATCCAACGTTTGACCTTACGTTCCAGCAAGTTTAATGGCAAAGCACCACCACCCAGGATCGTGTCATGGAAAGCACGGATATCAAACTTGTCGCCAAGCTCATCCTCTGACATTTTACGTAAACGCTGAATATCGATCATGCCAATCTTATAGGCTGTGGCTTGACCTGGAATAACCAGATAACGACGAATTTCAGCTTCAATCGCCTGCTGTGGTGCTGGTGAGTTGGCGGCGAAGAAATCAATCGCTTGCTGTTGCGACCACTTTTTGTGGTGCATACCGGTGTCAACCACCAAGCGAATCGCTCGCCAGATCTCGCTACCTAAACGACCAAACTCGGAATTCAAGGTCGTGTAGGTGTCTGGCATTTCTTTTGCCAACGCTTCACTGTAAAGCGCCCACCCTTCGATATACGCCGTGCTGCCAGCTTGCGTTCGGAATGTTGGGATGTCCTCTAACTCTTGCGCAATCGAAATCTGCATATGATGGCCTGGCAGACCTTCATGATACGCGATCACTTCCAGCTCATTCTTTGGCATGGCTTTCATATCAGATAAGTGCGCGTAGTAGATGCCAGGACGAGAGCCATCTGGCGTGCCCGGAAAATAATGCTGTGGTGCACCATCTTGCTCACGGAAGGCTTCCACGCGTTTCACGACCAAGTCTGCCTGTGGCAAGATTCCGAAGTAGTTTGGCAGCTCCTTTTTGATGTTGTCGATCGCAGCAGTAGCAGCGTCGATATAGCCTTGTCGGCCTTCATCCGTATTATCAAAGTAGTAGCGTGCATTGTCTTTGCTGTCGCGAATATGGGCAAAGTATTCCTGCAAGGTGCCCTCGAAACCGTCTTGCTCTTTGATTGCCTCCATCTGGGCACGAATGCGCTCAACTTCTTTCAGACCCAACTCATGGATCTCATCGGCGGTCATGTCCGTGGTAGTGATGGTCTTCAAGCGATACGCGTAGAAGTCACCACCTTGAGGCAGTGCGTGGACGCCCTGTGCCACGGCATCGGACTTTTCGATATCGTCCGTCAGAAAGCTAACTAAACTCTCATAAGCAGGTGCGATGCTTTCCAACAAGGCGGCCTTCGCTTGCGCTGTTAGTTCGTCGGCACGCTCCTGAGTAATGGTCTCTTTCTCTACCAATGCGGCGACTTTAGAATTTACGTCTGTCCAAAGTGAGGAATCAGTTTCGCTCTCATCGAATGGCTTTCCTGCAATGATGGCCTTGGCTTCATCAGTCACAATTTCATAAGCAAAGCGTGGCGGACGTACACCTTCGCTGGCCGCCGTTTTAGCCTGAGAAATCAACTCATTCATACCAGGGCCAATCGCGCGTAAGCGAGAAATATAGTCGACCATGTCTTGCTCAGTGTCGACCTTATGGAAGTTGATCATAAAGGTCGGAATAAACGAGTGCACACCGTTCATCTGGTGGAACACATAGCCACGACGCATGAATGGCTTACTGGCTTCAGCCATCTGGTATTGATGCTCCCAGAGGTCGTATGAAAGCTGCGCGTCAGGCGTGAGTTTGTCGTAGTCAAACTTGGCTTTCATTTCTGCCACGGTTTGACCTTTCCAGTCTATCTGTTCAATTTGTGCTTTCTCAGTTAGATCATCCAACTCACCGTATCGCTCTTTGCGACCTTGGAACGTCAAACCGATTGGGCTCTTCATGAGCTCCTCTTCGTATTTGACCTCAAACCACTCATTGAGTTTTTCGGTTTCGGATTTTTCTTCTGCTGCAGGCGCGGTTGCCACGGCCGCTTCGGCTGCCGCATTTAACTGCGCGTCGCTTGCAGGCTGAGACTGCTCAGCATTGCCGCACGAGGCTAACAACAAGCAAGAGGTTAAAACAAGGTATAGGGGTCGCATAATTGAGCCTCTCAGGCGAAGTGATTAGTTGAATGTGGTCCGATGATAGCCGTATGCAAAATAAGGATGCAAGTTTAGACCGAAGCGTTGCGCATATCGTATATATTTTGAAAAAACTGTGCGTTCTTCTCCTTACCCGGCATTTTCTGATAACTGTCACGCACCATCTGCAAAGACAAATTGATCAAATCGTCTTCTGCATCACGCTTATGGAAGTCCTGCAACATATCGATGATGTATGGGTACTGTCCCAGTTCGAATAAACTGCGTGCCACAGTTATACAGCGCTCAGGGTCTTTAAACTGAAAGTTAGGAACGCGTTTTTTGAGCATGATATAGCTGTCCGCCAGCTCATCATCATGTCGCATGAGCGCCAACTTATCAAAATACTTGGGTGCAAAGGATTCAAGGTCCTTAAACTTGTTACCGGTGCTCATCAATTTGAAGCATCTAGTCCAATGCCAAAGTTGCGAATTGGACGCAGCTACTTGCTGCCTGGCCAGTTCTATTGCCGCCGGATAGTCTCCCGACTTGATCAGCACCTCAAGCTTCGCATTCAGCCATTCAGCATCATCACGAATGTCTGGCGCAGTAATATTACTTTGTCCCTCAAAACCGAGTTTGTAGCGATTTTGATACACCAGATACCCAAGAATGTGGAAGGTCACAATACCGTAGTAGTTCGATATCAGCGACTGCGCAAAAATTGAAAATGAAGTGAGCCGCTCACTGAAAACAAAAGAACTGAGTAGCCCGACGGAACCGAGCATCATGAACAGAAATAGTAACATCACAAAATAGGATGTTCCGGTCGCGCTCACCACGGAGATCAAACGTTGCGGATTGATGGCCGGAAAAAACTCGCCTTCGATGGCAATGACTAAAATGGCAGCGGGCAAGGTCACCATATAGAAAAATGCCGCCAAAATACCCAAGCCCATGCCGAATGATGTAAATACTTTAGCCGTGGTAAAAGTCGCAAAAACTACCACGAATACGACACTGATCACCGGCTTTATCGACCCCTCAAAACAGGCCTCAACGCCAGGTGCTTGCAAGTTTCCATGAGCAGTCTCCCGCAAACATGCAAAGCTATATAATGAAATGGCGATCTCCGGCAGTAAGCTTAGCAGACCCAATTTCGAGAAACTTGCTGCCAAGAACGATGTAACGAATAAGACGATGATGGCAGACACACTTAAAGGGTATAGGTAAACATCACCAAGGCGTCGCCAAAAAGGTTCTACTTCGGACTCAGCTTTTAAGTTAAGTAAACTAAAGCCACAAATGAAACAAGCATGATCAGCAGCCACGTTATGCCGCAGCGCAGATTCATCTGAGCAGGCATCACAATAATTATGATCGCAATTTTCGCAAGTACGAATGGCGTTTTTTAACGGGTGGTAGGTACAGTGCGTCATGCGGGCGCTCCTGGTGATGCCATCAAACCACGTGCTTGTTGGTCATAGTGCCGAGTTTTTTCATCGCGCCCCAGCTTCTGAAAGTGGATGGCGATACGTCGTGCTAAGGTCGCTAGTTCTAAATCCCTACCCGTTTCAGACTCCAGCTCAGAGAAGATCGCTTCTGACAAATCTGGTCGCCCCAGCTCCAAGGCCTTGCCCAATAGATAAGCCTTTTGTTCAAATGACAGTGTGCTTTTTACTTCGGGCTTCATGCGATTCCACATACGCAATTGCGCAATCAGGATTCGCTTACTATTGCCTGCCTTGCCAATTCGCTGAACCAAATACTCACCAATGCGGGGGCCGTTCAGAGCGCTGAAAATATTAAACTCGATCTCGTTTAACTCTGGATTATTCGGGTCGGATTGCTTCAGAGGTTTTAATAAAGCATAAGCTTGCTTAAATTCGCACTGCCCTAGATGGTTATAGATTGACTGTAAACTCCGTAAGCGCGGATCCACATCCACCACTGGCTCGGCGAGATACTCATCGTCAATCACATGCGATTGAAGCTTTCGCTGCACATAAACCAAGGCCGCACCAGTCAGAAAGCCGCCAACGTGCGCCATATAAGCCACGTTAGACGACTCACCAAAGAACAGCATGTAAAGCTCTTTGAGGATATAGGCCGGCAACATAATAATTGCCGCCGCGCGAAAATAACCGGTAAAAACAAACAACCAGTAAAAGAATTCGATCTTGCGCATTCCGAATAACACCACGTACATGGCCATTACCCCGGAAATTGCACCTGATGCACCGATTAAACTGGGACTTAAGGACCCCGACATTGTTTCGATGCCGGAAAACAACAACCCCGATCCAATACCGGAAATCAAATAGAACGCTAGAAATCGCTTGCTACCCAGTGCGGCTTCCACGGCGAAGCCCGTGAGCAACAAAAACACCATATTGCCGAGTAGGTGATCAATACCTCCGTGCAAAAATAAGTGTGTTATCAATGTGATCGGTGAGATGTTATTGGGATCAAGTCCAAATGCATTGGAACTGATCTTAGCGACTTCTTCATTTATCTGTGCTCGAACTCGCTTCCACTTAGAACGCTTTTTAAGTGGTATATAACGTTTTTGGTGCTCGTCCAGAAACTGTGCAAACTGCTTATCGCTGGCCATACGCCAAACCAGCGTCATATCATCTGGATCAATCTCATAACTGGGATCAACCTTGCGCATGTAGGAGCGAAAGGCGTTAATTTCCAACTCTTCAAGCTCGTACGACTCGTACAAAGACACCGCTTCAGTGACATGCTCCATATCGCTGGATTGATAGAACGCGAAGATAAGAATATTCAGGACGACAATCGAGAGCAGCACAATCGGCGGGCGCTTCCAATCAATCCTTTTTTCAACCGGCACAATAATCATGCGAGCAACTGTGATCCCAACGGTTTGATGAGTTTTGCGTAAGGTGTACTTAGCAGGGTAGCGCCCAATGGTAGCTCATGCGAGCAGTGGCGTACAGAGGCTTGAAAAATCCATCTTCCAAGTACAAGGCTCGACGTGTTGTGCTTTCAACACGCCAGGGAATACTGCAAGCCCGGCGACCAAGGCCGCCGGGTAAGAATCGATCCGTCTAGGCGGCGTCACTGACACCATTATTTGGTTTGAATCGCTGCTCGGCAATTTGCTCCGCGACTTCCGCGGTGGTCAAGCCATCAGCGTCACTACGCTCAAAGATTTTATGCAGCGTGTCACCGATGCCTTCAATTTTGCGACGGCACTCATCTACAGGCAGATCCTTGAACTGGCGATAAATTTCGATAATCCCGCCGGCATTAATCACAAAATCAGGCGCATACAGAATACCGCGAGCCTGCAATTGCGCACCATGTTCGGCGCGCGCCAGTTGATTATTCGCACCACCTGCAACGATGGTCGCCTGTAATTGAGGAATGGTGTCATCATTTAAAATCGCACCCATAGCACACGGTGCAAAGACATCCGCAGACACACGCATGATTTCATCAACCGACACTACCTTGGCACCCAGCGCTTCGGCTTTCGCTAGGTTTTGCGGATTAATATCGCACACCACACAGCTCGCACCAGCTTCGATCAACAGCTTGATCAGGTAACGGCCTACGGCACCAGCGCCCTGCACCGCAACAGTGACACCAGCCAAGCTGTCTTGCTGTAGCTTGTAGCTCACCGCGGCGCGGATACCGCAGAAAATGCCATACGCGGTCAGTGGCGACGGATCACCACCGAATTCCTGCTCCGCATTCACGCCTAATACGTGCGGCGTTTGCTCGGCAATTATCCGTAAGTCATCTACGCAGGTTCCCGAGTCCTCAGCAGTCACGTACAACCCATTGAGCGAATCTATAAACTCACCCATTTTGTGGAATAAGGCTTTGGACTTATCTTTGGCAGGATCACCGATGATCACGGCCTTTCCACCACCCATCGGCAAACCGGCTAGGGCAGACTTGTACGTCATGCCTCGGCTTAACCGCAACACATCTTCCAACGCCTGTGCTTCGCTCTCGTAGGGGAACATACGACATCCACCGACCGCTGGTCCCAACTTGGTATTGTGTACTGCAATAATCGCGCGCAACCCGCTAACAGGATCGTCGATTTTTGCGACATGCTCGTGATTGTCAAACGATGGTGATTCACTCGCCTTCATTGCTAAACCCCTCTTGGAATCTCTCAAACTTAATTCTGGTTAAATATGTAAGGCCTTGCCGAGCGCGCGTAGTGCGGCTTCCTGCAACCCTTCTGATTGTGTTGGATGCGCATGTATGGTTGCACCAATATCAGCCAACGTGGCCCCCATTTCGATTGCTAGCGAAAACGCTGCAGACAGCTCAGAGACACCAACACCGACAGCCTGAATGCCGACCACTGCGTCATCCGAAGCACGCGCCACAACCCGCACAAAGCCGTCATCACGCTCGGTTGTCATGGCACGACCATTTGCTGCAAATGGAAATTCGCCGATCTTTGCATCCTTCACTTCATGTGGAAGCAAACCACAACTCACTATCTCGGGATCGGTAAAACAAACAGCCGGAATACAGCGCTTGTCCCAACTGACCTTATGCCCGGCAACGCGTTCGGCGACCATCTCACCTTGGGCCATGGCACGGTGTGCCAGCATTGGTTCGCCCGTGACGTCACCAATGGCGTAGATTCCACGCATCGAGGTCTGACACGCGTCATTCACATCAATAAATGGCCCATTCATCGACAACATGAGTTCGTCCACGCCAACCGTATCCAAATTAGGGCGGCGACCTACTGTCACCAACACTTTGTCAGCGCTCACGTCACGGTTGTCGGTATGCAACACACCGTCGACAAACTTATCTGCCTTGGTGTTCAGCATCACAGACACACCCAAGGTTTCTAAGTGCTTGGCAACCGGCTTGGTCAGAGCCGCATCATACTGAGGCAAGATGCCCTCGGCCGCTTCGACCACAGTCACCTTCGCGCCCAGCTTGGCAAACGCCGAGCCGATTTCCAATCCAATGTAGCCACCACCGACCACCGCCAGTGTTTTCGGTACAGCCGACAACGACAATGCCTCGGTGGAAGACAAAACTGACTCGCCAAACGGCAGAAACGGCAATTCGAT
>JAUHZM010000062.1 GCA_030426005.1 Gammaproteobacteria bacterium | reverse complement strand
AAGATAATGATCGGCAGAACCTGAAATGCAAACACAAACCCGATGCCGTCACTGCTGCTACGCCCCAAATTGCCAAACAGAAAATCGATGCCAGTTTGAGCGTATGAAAGCACGCCCGTCACGCCACTGGACACCGACGCGAGGACGGTTTTACCAAATGGCAGGTACAGGGCAAATGCGCCCAAGGTAAATTGCAACAGAAAGGCAATCACAATCGTGCGCCAGTTAATCGATGAGCGATATTTGGAAAACGCAAAAGCTACAAGCAACAGGGAGGCAATCCCCAACAAGCTGATCAGAGTCGTCAATTCAGTGTCCTCTCAAAACTCAGTCAACGCCGCTCAGGACGCCAAGGTTGATCGAATATTATGCTTTACCATGTCGATCGCAACGCGGTTCTTACCACCGCCAGTTACCACGATATCGGCATGCTGTTTGCACGGCTCAATAAATTCATAGTACATCGGCCGCACAGTGTCTTCGTATTGCTCGGCAATGGAGTCAAAACTACGACCTCGTTCGCGCATATCTCGCTCAATACGACGCAACAAACAGATATCCAAGGGCGTATCGATAAACGCCTTAATATCAAAAAAGTCCCGCAGCTTGGGGTTGGTCAGTAACAAAATGCCTTCCACAATCACCACGCCGGCTGGAGACACTCGACGGGTATTTGGAGAACGATTGTGCTGGGTAAAATCATAGATCGGCACATCAATGGCTTGACCCGCGCGCAGCGACTCCAAGTGCGACAACAACAGGTCGTGTTCGAATGCATCAGGGTGGTCGTAGTTCGTCTTCTCGCGTAACTTGATCGGCAAGTGACTTTGATCACGGTAGTACGCGTCTTCTTCTAAAACCGCGAGCGGACTACCGCCCAGTTCTGCACTAAGCTCTTTGTACACGGTTTGCGTAAACAGGGTTTTCCCCGACGCAGACGCACCGACGATGGCAATGATTGATTGGGCCAACAGACTCTCCTACACAATGACCTGATTAAACAGCGTAAGATACCACGAGTCACCGTCTACCGGCAGCTCACAACTACTCAATCACACCGGAAACACCAATACCACGTGCGTCAGACGCAGCCTCAAATGTCGCCCCGCTGCGTTTAATCATCTGCAGATCACCGAATTCCCAACCATGCGGCTCCACTCGGTAGCCACGATCTTGCAGCGCCTTGATGGTGGTATCAGGTAAGGGGAATCGAATGCTCATGGTCACCAACTCCGGCGGCAATAATTGATGATGGAATCGTGCCGCAGACACTGCCTGCTGCGCGGTCATTC
This sequence comes from Gammaproteobacteria bacterium, assembly GCA_030426005.1. Lineage (GTDB taxonomy): Bacteria > Pseudomonadota > Gammaproteobacteria > Arenicellales > Arenicellaceae > Arenicella. The sequence goes on along the minus strand of JAUHZM010000062.1, from coordinate 11,218 downwards.
CATTATCAACCACATTGGCGATGGCCTGGAATACCGAAGTGAAAATTGTAGAGCCACCTGGTGTTCCAACTACCATGTCGACCTCACCATCAGACAACAAAATGGTCGGACTCATCGAGGACAACATGCGTTTGCCGGGTTGAATTTCATTTGCGGTGCCGCCCACTACGCCGTAAGCGTTCGCCACACCCGGTTTCACACTGAAGTCATCCATTTCATTGTTCAACAGAATTCCCGTACCTTCGACAACTTCCCCGCTGCCATAACTCCAATTCAGCGTATAGGTATTCGAGACCGCATTTCCCCATTTGTCTAGGATAGAAAAATGGGTGGTGTTGGGCGATTCCAGGCCGGGCTTGACTGCGTCTAGCTGACTAATTGAGTCAACTTGCACCTCTGCTGCGCGACGATGAATATATTCCTCACTAATCAACTTTTGGATCGGTACTGACACATAGTCGGGGTCGCCAAAATACTGCGCTCGATCTGCAAACACGCGCTTTTCCATTTCGGCGATCAGGTGCACATATTGCGGACTATTGTGTTCTACGCCCTCAAATGCCGCATCATGGAACGCCTTCATTTTTAGCAACTGAATGACCGCAAAGCCGCCTGAACTCGGTGGCGGTGCAGTGACCACGCGATAACCGCGCCAATCCGCTTCTAACGGTGTCCTCCACACCGACTCATAACCGTCCAAATCCTCTGCGGTAAACAGGCCACCTGCCTGCTTAGAATGGGTGAGAAAAATATCCGCAGTCTCACCGCGATAAAAATCATCAGGCCCGTGGTCGGCGATACGCCGCAATACTGCTGCGAGCTCAGGCTGCTTAAAAACGCCGCCCTGAGCCATGGCACCGAAGTGATCAGCAAAATTCACTTCACCATTGAACCACTCGATCGTTTCACGCACTTGCTTGGCTTTTTGCGGATGGACCTCGAACCCATTTTTAGCCAACTCAACGGCTGGCATCACCAAATCCTGCCACGGCTGCGTGCCAAAACGCTGGTGCGCACGCCACATACCGTCGACTGTGCCTGGTACGCCAGCAGCGAGAATACCGACCAAACTTTTACGTCCGTCAACCTCGCCATCGGCGGTCAGATACATATCTCGGTGCGCAGCCTGAGGCGCTTTTTCGCGATAGTCGAGAAAATAATTTTGCTGATCTTCGCGAATCAGCATAAACCCGCCACCACCGATATTGCCTGCCTCTGGAAATGTAACTGCCAAGACGAAGGCTGCCGCCACGGCCGCATCCACCGCATTCCCGCCATTGCTGAGTACCGATTCAACCGTACGCGCTGCGTATTTGTCCGGCATAGCGTAAGCGGCAACGCCGCTGTCTTTGAGGTGCGGAACAGAAGAACACGCGGCCAGCATTAGCAAGCACACGAACAGAGAAACTATGCGCGAATAATGGTTCATATTACTGTGATTTTCGTTGTCGTAGCAGACAACATACTCTGAAATGTGAATTACGCAACCACTCTTTGTATGCCACCATGCTGCTGCGTCGATTTGCCTCTAACATCAATGTCGTGGACAATGACGCTCGATATCTACGCCTTATTTATTTCCACAAGGGATCCATTCCATGAAAACAATGCAACAAATATTCTCTACCGTCACCTCAGACGGCCAACTCAAAGTCAGCCTAGTTGAAAAAGACGTTCCCACACCCAAGCCGCATGAAGTATTGGTAAAGATGGAAGCCGCCCCGATCAACCCGTCCGACATGTGGCCGATGTTCGGCCCAGCAGATTTGTCTCAAGCTAAATACGATGCGTCTCAAAAATCACTCTTGGCACCGCTGTTCCCCGGCACTGCCAAACGAGTTCCTTCGCGTTTAGATCAAACACTGCCAATTGGTAACGAAGGCGCAGGCACGGTAGTCGCTACTGGCGACAGCGATGCCGCTAAAGCACTCATGGGTAAAACGGTAGGCTTGATATCAGGCGCGACCTACGCCACGTATTGCTGTGTGCCGGTGCAAGCTTGTATCGCACATCACGAGGGCACCACGGCCAAGCAGGCAGCGTCTTCATTCGTGAACCCATTAACGGCGCTTGGCATGGTCGACACCATGCGCATGGAAGGTCACTCGGCACTGGTCCACACCGCAGCGGCCAGCAGCCTGGGCCAAATGTTGAATAAAATCTGCCTAGCTGAAGATGTTCCACTCGTTAACATCGTGCGCAAAGCCGAACAGCAAGAAATTCTCCGTTCACAGGGCGCCAAAATAGTACTCAACTCATCTGACGAGTCGTTTCGCCAGGACTTATATATGGCCATCGAGGAAACTGGTGCAACACTAGGCTTTGATGCCATTGGCGGCGGCGAATTAGTCAGCGACATACTCACCGCCATGGAGCGCGTTGGTAGTAAAGACGCCAAAGGGCTAAACACCTATGGCTCACCAGAGCATAAACAAGTGTACTTATATGGCAGCCTGGATATCTCACCTACGATTCTAAATCGTGCGTATGGTATGTACTGGGGTATTGGCGGCTGGCTGTTAATGCGCTTCTTAAGCAAAGTGGAACCAGCTCGCGTTATGGCTTTACACAAACGCGTTGCCGATGAAATCGGCACCACATTCGCCAACCATTTCACTGCCGAACTTAGTTTAGAACAAGCGCTGCAACCGGAAAATGTGGCACGTTATAACGCCAAAAAAACGGGTGAAAAGTACTTAATCAACCCAAGCCTGGACGCATAAATAGCAAGTCCACTACTGGACGGAGAGCACGGATCTCCGTCCAGTCAACCGCGAAATTTGCGCATAGCAAAGCGCTTAAGAACGCGATAGTATTTAGCCCTATCGAATCACGCGTTGTCGCACTGGCCATGGTCAAGGCTGAAGAGCGACAGATGCAAGCTCCACACACTGAACTTCAAGAGACCACAATGGCCGATCTAGTAGAACTAAACCCCAAAGACCACCGCCACCTGAAGGTGAAACCAGATTGTGCGATTCAGGTCGCACGCAACCAACATTTGATTAATATCAAAGTGAATGAGGTCGGCAATGCCATGACCTGCTTTCCGATATTTATTACCCGTGCACAGAATCAAAGCGACTGGTCAATTTCAGCTGTTACCAGCTTCGAAGTTGATGGTAATTTATTTGTAAAGGATGTTGATTGGGATGCCAGTTATATTCCCAGTGGTATGCAAACCTACCCATTCTTTCTGATGAACTCGCCAACCAAGGAACGTCAGTTTACGATGGGGATTGATGTCGATAACCCGGCGTTTTCTGAAGACGATGGCGAAGCGATCTTCGTCGATGAAAACAAAGCGTCCGACTACCTGAGTCGAGTGGCTACACAACTGGAAAGCGATATCAAAAATGAATATCACAGCTTTCAGTTCGTCCACAAACTTGAGGAACTCGATCTGATCAAACCGATGGACCTGCAGGTTCATTACCAACATGGTGCGGTGAATACCCTTAAGGGCTTGCATACCGTCGATGAAGAAAAATTGCAAAAGCTCGATATCGACCAACTCGAAGAGCTACGCACCAAAGGCTACCTCGGCCCAATTTACGGCATGCTGATGTCGATCTATCAGCTGAACGCCTTATTAAAACGTCACAATCAGTACGGCGACCTTAAACCGGTGGTGCAGGTTAAGCTGGATCCGGCTAAAGACGAAGCAGCGACCGAAGCCTGATTGGATAGACCAAACCAACCCCCTGAAACGGAGAATCACTATGTTGCAAAACACCCTAACCTCACTTGGACGTCGCATGCTGTTGCTCAGCGTGGGACTAGCTGCTTTGGGCATCACCTCGCTGGCGCAGGCCAAAATCGAAGTTGGCCAACAATACTATACGCAGTACAACTTCTGGGTTGAAAAGGAAACTCACGTCACCACGAACTACTCACGCGGCGAACTCATCCCTTTGAACACCGCGGTAACAGTGGAATCAATTGGCGGCAAAACCATGTTGTTAGATGTGGATGGTCGCAAAATCATGATTGAGAACAAGCAAAAGTTCACGCAACGTGGCATCGAGACAATCGCCGAAGAAATGCTTGGCCGTCAGAAAGTCTCTTTAAGTAAGTATTCAAAAGACCGACAAGCCGATATCGAAAGCGGCATTCTGCGCCTTGGCATGAGCAAGGAAGAAGCCATTATGACCCGCGGCTATCCTCCTCGACATAAGACACCGTCGACCAAGGCTAACAACTGGGTTTACTGGACAAGCCGCTTTGTGCAACTCACAATCGTGTTCGAAAACGGTAAGCTAACACGCGGTCGCGGACTTTATTAATCGACACGTGGGCACGGCCGACCGCAGGTCGGATACCACGCTTATTCTAAAAATGCGCCTCTCTCGGGGCGCATTTTTATTCTCCTCGCAAATCACCTTACTCGATCAAATTCATGATCCAGTACCCCGCGCCCTATAGGCGATCTGGTACGCAGGTCGGTTTCGTATCCGCGCCACATACTGACCAACCTTGGGCGAAACCGGTACCAGGCCAAAGCGAAGCACCGAGTCCAACAAGCCACCAAAGACGACGTCGGCAGCAGAAAACGCCGCACCAAGCACCCAATCATGCTTTGGAACCATTTGTTCAATTGTCGTTTGCACTCGATCAATATCGCCCCATCCTGCTGTTTTTGGGTCAGGATGTGAAATACCCGATGCGTACAAGGTAATAGCCGGCTCAATCGTATTTCCAGTGACAAATAGATATCGATAATAAATAGCTCGCTCAGTACTTCCGGATGGTGGAGCAAGGTTTGCGAGCGGAAACTTATCGGCCAAGTACGCACAGATTGCCGCCACTTCAGTCACTACAGCACCATCATCAACAAGTACTGGCAACTTCCCCATGGGATTAAGCTTGCGGAATGCCGGCGTGTCGTTGTCGCTTGCAGCTAGATCAATGTAAATACGCTCATGCGGTACTTTGAGCTCTTCGAGCAGCCAATTTGTGATCGCACCTCGGCTAGCCGGGTTGAAATAATGCTTCATCAGTTGTTCTCCTTAGAGTTTTTTGAGGTTGTTGGTCGTCTTACTGTGCAGCATATGGCTAACTATGCCGCTTTATGGCACATTAAAACGATGGCTAAGACTAGCTTTGAATCTCGTGTACAGCGTCGTCAACAATTGATCGGATTACTGCGTTCAGACACAATTTGGACGAGCGCGGGCCTCAGACGTGAACTCGGGATCAGTCAACGGACGCTGATGCGCGAACTGGCAAGTCTACGAGATGCTGGCTATCCGATTGAATCTGACCGCGGCCGAGGCGGCGGCATCCGTCTCGCGGGTCGATGGGGCATTGAACGATTGCCGCTGGATCATCAAGAAGTGACCGAACTCATCCTCGCGCTAGCCGTGATGGAATCGTTGCAATCTCCGTTATTAACTGGAAAGCTCAAAGCCATTAAACAAAAGCTCTTTCAAGCCTTTCCAAGTAATCAGCGAGCGGCGGTCAACGGCTTGAGGAATCGCGTTATGATCGGCGCTCACGCTGGTCCGAATTTAGTGACGAACTACGCGAAACCACCGGCAGCAATCTCCGCCATCCTTACCGAAGCGTTTATTGGGTTGCGCAAGCTCGAGATTCAATACACGTCTGAGGCAGGCGAACAAACGACCCGCATAATTGAACCGCACTACATCCTGTTGAACTGGCCGATCTGGTATATCATCGCCTGGGATCACCTGCGCAATGCATCCAGAGTCTTTCGCATTGATCGAATTGCCCACGCGCAAATAACTAATCTACAGTTCACGCTACGCCCTAAAAGCGCATTCGATAATTTATACGCGCCGGTGTATCCGCCTATTTAGGATGACGCAGGTTTGGCGTTGTGTGCACTTGTCAGCTAGTCGCAGCGAAATCAACCTACTATGGACGAACTTCAACCTTAGAGTCAGACATCCAACCACCGCCTTCCGGTTGCGGATACCAGACTCGTTCTTGAGCCGCCAGCTCATATCGACTGGTCACCGGGAATCCTGGTGGTCGTAGCTTTTCTAAACGACGATCAAAGTCGATACGAGTGGCATAACGCGGTTCGGTGATTGATAAACTACCCGCGCTAACACTGCCAAAAACTCGTAATGTGCCGGCGCGACGTCCTTCAGCCTGAGTCACCACAAACCGATTACGTGCATACAAAGCGGCGTGAATTTCCAGGTCTCCGCGCCCAATCTTCTTGCGGCCTGGAACCACAATGTTTCGCGCCGAGATTAACCCAAGAAAGTCACCACCATCAACTAGCGCTGCGTCGCTTTGGTAAATCAGGTTGCCTTCGATCACGATGCGTCTTGGCGAGTACACGGCAACCGCGCCATTGACCACACCCTGCACGCCGACCACCACCTTCGGCCCAGCGATGAAATACACTGGTGCATCGGAAAGCGGAACTGTTTTAATCAATTGGCTCTCACCCTTGAGAGATACTAACTCGGCGCTGCCGTTGGCTAAAAATCGAATACTGGTGTCCTGTTCAATAAAATGCGTCGTGGCATTGAGTGCCGCATTCTCCTCGCTTTCAAATAGAAGGGCCGGTTGTGGCATCGCAATCCGCTGCACGCCCGTCTCTAAGCCGCCTTGAAAGACCTGCTGCTTGGATGCTGGCCCGGAAAAATTAATTTTTCGCGCCGCGGTGGTCACCTTGTCTGCAAAGACTGTTCCGGCCTGCCTGGAATAGTCCAGATTAAAACGCGAGTTTGAGTGAAATCGGCCACTGATCTCATCGTCGTGCATGCTCACATTCGGGTCCCAGCGGTGTACGAACTGCCCGAAGTTTGAAAATGCGAGTTTTTGTAGACGCATTGAAGTACGCAGCGTTTCGCCATTACGTTGTGTCCGCACCTCCACTGCAACCTGGTCGAGCCCCATATCACTACTGGCTGGTAATCGGGTAAACCGCGCCTCATACGTTTGCCCCAATTCCTGCCAGGTATGTGCTGCCCCGATTTCATCTAAATCAGCATATTCCTGCGCCCAGTGTTGTAACTTCTGATCCAACATACGCTGTTCTGATTCAGTTATCTGTATCAATTTAGTTTGGTTGAGCATTGCTGGCTGGCGTTCGGCTGCAATAGCAACACTGCCATCAAACGCAGTGTGGAGTGGCTCTGCGGATTGTATCGACTCCGTTGAATCCTTTGCGCTTGCCTTCTGAACGACCCCGCTGCTTTGCAAATCCACCGCCTGTGTTGCACCAATCGGTGACGCCGCAGCGGCTCGATTTACCGGATTGATCTCTGGATGAATCACACTCTCGACAGCACCGGGCTCTGGGCTCGGCAAATGGTTTCCCTGCGCATTTAAAAACGCCGCGGCGCTCAACTCACCATCATCGGCGCGGGGACTAAGGTCTTTGGATTGTGCCTGCACCGGTTGCTGCTTCGTCGCTTGCTCCGCGGCCTCAGAATCACGCACCTGATTCATCACGCCCGACTCTAACGACAAAGTGAGGACCCGCTGCTTGGGTGCGGGTACGGCGTTCCACCAAACCCCAGCATGCAACAACCAAAACACCAGCAAATGCACGCAAAATGCCCCCGCCATAGCGAACAATAGACGGTAATCCTTGTGCATAATGAAGGCTTGAGTGTGCAAAAACCTCCCCCAGTACGGTGTCCAATCACCTTGATACTAGCAGCACCTAGTTACTGCGCCAACGACTAACAAAGCATTTGTAAGTTTTTAGACAGGCTGCCCAACATCAACATACAATACCTGCTCGAATAATATGTTAGGGGTTCAGTGATGGATTTAACAAATAAGACCGCCCTTATTAGTGGCGGCGCAGAAGGTATAGGCTTAAGTGTCGCAAAGGCGCTAGGCGAACAGGGTATGAATATTGTACTCGGCGATATTGATGCGGCGCAGCTCAAACAAGCCGAACAAGCATTATCCGAACTTAAGATTCCATGTATCACCGTGCCGATGGATGTTACCAAGCCTGAAGATTGGCAGACACTGTGTGACGCTGCGGTTGATCGATTCGAGAAAGTGCACATGATCGTCAATAATGCTGGCGTAAGCGGGGCACCGGGACCAATCGAACGAACTAGCCATCAAGACTGGCGTTGGGTCACCGATGTCAATTTAATGGGCGTACTCTACGGCATGGAGGCGGCAGTGCCACTGATTAAGCAGCACGGTGAAGGCGGTTGGGTCATCAATGTTGCATCGATGGCAGGCATGGCCGGAATCCCGTACGCTGGCGCGTACACCGCCACTAAAGTCGCCGTGGTCGGCATGTCGGAATCTTGGCACGTGGAGCTAGCCAAGCACAATATTCACGTCTCGGTCCTGTGCCCAGCGTTTGTGCAAACCCGTATTCACCTTTCGCACCGAAATCGCCAAGAGCAATACAAATTAGAGTCCAGCGTTCAAGCAGCCAACAAGGGCAAGAAAAATGCCGCTCAAGAACTGGTTGAGAATGGTATCCCTGTTGACCTGGTCGGAAAACGGGTAATTGAAGCACTGGCCGCGGGCGAACTGTATATTTTTACCCATCCAAGCCACCGTCAGTCCATCGCTGCACGGTTCAAGGCGATTGACGACGCCTTTGCACGTGCCGCGGAAAGTCCTTTACTGCAGGATATTCTGGATGATCCGGTGCTGAGCTTCGACTAGCGCTCGCACTAGACATAAAAAAACTCCCGTCCGGCGTCAGCAGCCGGACGGGAGTCATTAATTGATTACCGACGTTAAGCTTCTTTCTCTTGCACACTAATTCCATGCTTTTTGACCATGGAATAAATGGTTGTGCGCTTCATGCCTAATTCACGTGCAGTTTTGGAGACATTGTTACCGAAGCGATCCAGATTATGCTGCAACAACTGACGCTCAAACTCATTTTTTGCGTCTTTGAGGCTCACGCGATCATCCAGATATTGTTGCGTCAAATCCGCCACAATATTCGCTGTAATACGTTTTCTGGAAGACCCGATCATGGCACCAATGTCGGTGAGACCATGCTCGCGTTCACTTCTAAAGGTGAGAAACAAGAAAGCCGAGGTCGCAACTGGCATCAATAACGCAGCAGAAATCTGTATTCCCAACTGCATCACGATCATCACAATAAAACCGACTAGAAATACCGGTGTCACTGCGATGGCTGTATATAAGCTTTGCACCTGTGTCAGCTCATCACGTGCTTTCAAGAAGCCACGCACCAACACAGACATCGCCATAGTCAGCATTGCCAACGAGAACAACTGGAAGGCCGAATAGTACTCGCCACGGATAGCGGTCACGGTATACCCGATCGACTCGGACCCCGCGATTACTAGATCTGTGGTGATGACTAAACCAACCATTAATAACGAACTAGGCAATAAGACTGCCATCCAGTTGCGTACAGCGCAGTGTTTTGCGACTTCCAATGCGTAAATTACGATGTAAGCCAGTGACACCACGGTCACCGCGTAATACGCACGCAGCATATAGGTAGAAATCTCTCCGCTGAATAAGCCAAAGATTACCACCACCTCGGTCAGGTTATGGAGGGCAAACAGCACCACCATGGTGAGAAATAATCGAGATGTTTTCTCAGAGTTGCGCGCTAATACCAGCACGGCAATTTTAATCAGCAGCGCGATTAGCGCGGGCAATACAAAATATTCCATAGTACCTCTCCTAACCCGTATTAAAAACTATACGCGGTATCCAAACTCTCCTACTACTAACCCTGAGCCTGAATGGATACCCCCAATACGATCTCCTCGGCGCACTTTACCACCTTTTAGCAATTTCTCATAGTTTAATGGGAAGGTTGCAGATGCAATATTGCCTAATTTATGGTAAGTGCGAATCATTCGCTTCGCGGGAACGGTACTCATCGCAGTAAATTTCTCAAATGGACGTTTTCCGGTCTGGTGACTCAGCACCCAGTCGAAGTTTTCCCATCCCAATTTGCTCAGGGTGTCATTGATGATTTTTTTATGCATCCAGATCGATGCGCCGACAATCGGCCCCATTTTCATCTGACCATCAATCGACCCATCAGGGTTTACGCGGTAAAAACACTTTTCCAGGTGCGAGCTGTCGGTACGAGTGTTGAACAACTCAAATCCGCAGTTCTCACCGTAGCCCGATAACCCGAGCACCACAGCGCCGCCTGCATCACCGACTGACAAAGCACCAATGACATCCATTGCTCGTTCGCGGCTCATCCCTTTACGCAAGCCTTCCATTGCGGCGCGAAGTATGCGACTCGGGACTTCGCCAGTAACCACCAAGGCGTACTTGGTAGCGCCGCTTTTAATAAAATGATTGGCGATTTCAATACCGTGCATAAACCCAAAACACGCATTGGATACATCAAATGCATGATTGGCTTTGAGTCCCAACGCGGACTGAATAGTATGCGCAGTGGCAGGCTCCGCCTGATCCCGCTCAATCCCACAAAAAATTACTAAATCGATCTCATCTGGGTTCAGATGAGGACAATTCTCAATCGCTCGGCGTGCTGCCGGAATAGCAAGTTGAGAAGGTAATGTGCCAGGCTCCGATACTCGACGCTCTTTGATCCCCATTTCTTTCGACATCCAAGTTGTTTTGATTCCATAGTTTTTTTCTGAATCAAATGCTTCGAACATGTGGTCTGACTTTAGCACTTCACTGGGCAGATACGTTCCCACAGACAAAATCTTTGTGTTGTGAGTAATGACTTTTTGAAACCCAAAAGCAGAGTGATAATTCATAATAAACCCTCGCGGTTGTTAAACATGTTGAAAACAAGAGGTTTACTGTAACGTAAATCAAGGCAATTGCATTGCGATCCACGTTGGATAGTTCCACATCTTGTAGGTTAAAATGTGGGGTTTGCTCGGGCAATATTGCTTATTTTTTAAGCAATAATAGTTATAAATAAATCAAACGGGGTTCTTAACTGACAAGTGCCAAATATTACCAACTCGCCATATCAACTTGAGACCGACTCCCCAGCGTTAGTCTAAGCAGCGTCTCGAACTAAACTACACACGGATTCTGGCGATGCTGCATAGAAAATATTTTCTTTTACTTTTAAGTATTGTTCTAACCGCTTGCCAGAGCAGCCCACCACTGGCAGGCGCGGCGGTCCAAACACATATTGAGAAGTCGGATGACGGGATATGGTACGCGCATTACATAACGGAACAACCGGTAGAGAGGCTATATTTTCATCGCAACCCGAACGCCGCTCGACAACAACGCTGGCAGCCACTGTCGAGTGAAA
>JAUHZM010000362.1 GCA_030426005.1 Gammaproteobacteria bacterium | reverse complement strand
ATTGACCAGATAGGCCTGCGTGGCATTCAGCGTACCTGCAAATGTGGACATAAATGCGGCCAGGAGACCCGCGAGTAATAGCCCCAGTACACCGCTCGGGACAAACTCATTGATGGCTGACGGCAGAATTTGCTCAAAGTCAATTTCACCACCAACCAATAGATCTAACTGATCAAAGTTCAACACCGCCAGTACCGCAAAACCGGCGATCATAAAGTAGCGCAAAGGCATGAGAATTAAACTAACGGACCCGCTCATCAAGGCCGCCTCGCGCGGAGATTTGGCCGACAATATTTTCTGCATGTCGTAGGTTGGTGCTGGTCCCGCCATACTGACTAACACACCTTTGAAAATCATCATCATGAAGAAAATATGGAACAGCCCGAAGTTATCGCTGGCGATGCGGTTGTTGACCTCAGGAATAATCGAGGACCAATCAAGACCGTCACCAAAGCCAAAAAATGGCGTCATCCAACCATCCGGCACGGTCAAGGTCGAATCGCTCAAGGCATTCATCGCTATCACACCAATAACAATGGCGGCAATTGCCATCAACAGGAACTGGATCACATCCGCCCAAACAATACTCATCATGCCGCCCAGTACCGCGTAGAACACGGCAAATGCAGTCAGGACGATCCCATAGAAATGCGGTACATACTGTGGCGCTACCGCAAATGGAATGTAAGGTGAAATGACTTCCCAAGGCAGAAAGATTTCCACGAATTTGCCAACACCAATAAACCCGTAGGCCAAATAACCGAGGCCCAGCAAAATCGCAAAGACCACGATAATCGTGTGCGACAGTTGCGCACCAGTGCCAAACCCAAAGCGCGTACCAATCCACTCAGCACCAGTTGAGACGTTCGAACGTCGCAACCAGATCGACAAAAACACCATCAGGAAAATTTGATTAAATACCGGCCACAGCCATGGAATCCAGACACTCTGCAATCCATACACAAATAGCAGCGTTACCAGCCACATGGTGCCGGAGATATCAAACATGCCAGACGCATTGGAGAGTCCCAGCATGTACCAGGGAAGCCGATTGCCGCCCAACATATAATCATTTTTTGACCGTTCAGCCTGCTTACGCAAGACCAAGCCAATCACCACCGTGATGACCAGGTAGCTGACAATAATCAATGCATCAAATATAGTCAGTTGCATGCTCTACTCCGATTCAGGGTGGTTAACACGTTGCCCGTGCCACACTGAATAAGCGTGCACGTTAAAGAATAAATTGCTCATAATGTACGGTCGATGCGGCCATGGCATCTTGCTGCTATTAGGTTGTTCTGGGGGCTATCCAGCTTTTTGTTTTTCTAATTTATTATCAATCACATAGCGTTGAATAAACGCTTCATGGCTTGGTGCAGCATCGGACATCTTGCCAAGCGCTGCATCCAGTTGTTGCAGAATTTTTGCCGCTTCCTCAAGAGCCACAGAATTAATACGCGGGTTAGTGTGTTCGGCACGTACACCCATCCCTTCCAATACCGCCAGCCAATTGTTGTATTCAAATAAATCGTGTGACTCCGGTTTCAGATAACCGCTGGCTTTGAATAACGCTAACTTGTGCGCTAACGACTCCGGAATCGAGATTGCGCCACAATGACGCCAGAACGGCGTGTCGTCACGCTGCGTGGTCGCGTAGTGCAACACCAAAAAGTCGCGAATTGCCGTGTATTCAGCAATCAAACTCTGGTTGTATTCCTGTGCTTGCGTAGCGCAATCACGTGTTACCGGCAGTAGTTCGATCAAGCGCCGGATACCTCGCATAATTAGGTGGATACCGGTTGATTCCAGCGGTTCGAGAAAACCAGCCGAGAGACCTATCGCAACGCAGTTCTGCTTCCAGATCGATCGTCGATGGCCCGTCACGAAACGTAAATGCTTTGGTTCCGTCACAGGCTTGCTATCAATCTGGCTGAGTAAATGCGCCTGAGCATCGTCCTGATCAAGAAACTGGCTGCAATAAACATAACCATTTCCGACACGCGTTTGTAGCGGAATACGCCAACGCCAGCCAGCAGCTTCGGCAATCGCACGGGTGTACGGCGTAATCTGACCAACAGACTCACTTTGTATCGCAACGGCTCGATCACACGGCAGAAATTCGGTCCAATCTTGATAACCAGCGCCCAGGGCCTGCTCAATTAAGAGACCTTGGAAACCAGTACAATCAATGAACAAATCGCCCTCGAGTGTCGACACACCAGTCGCAGCCTCGAGCGTCAGTGACGCGATATCGCCCGCATCGTCCAGCGTCGTTTCAAGCACATTGGCCTCGACGCGCGTAACGCCTTTCTGCTGCGCATACTCAGAAAAATACTTAGCCACTAAGCTAGCGTCAAAATGCCAGGCGTGACTGGACCCCGCCAATAACGAATCCTGACTGCCAAATGAGGCTGGCACAAACTTGTTTTGCGCTGCCATGCGTGCGGCCGGCGAGAACTGCGATAACACCGTCTGATCGCCCTGCTGCTTGGCGCGCAACCAAAAATGATAAAACGGTAGGCCGTCAATGGCG
>JAUHZM010000361.1 GCA_030426005.1 Gammaproteobacteria bacterium | reverse complement strand
GCATAGCGAAGTATCACCACAATGCCCGTGCCAGCTTCGAGGATGTAATCGACCGCATCCTGGACCGGAAACGTGGTTTTATTGTTCAAGCCTTTGAGTACCGCTAACAGATCAGACTCAACGTGAATACGCACCGGCATTGGCACATCGGGATCTACATCGCCGGCCACCAGAGCGGCATGGGTTTCATCGCGCTCGGTGTCCTTAAACACCACACAACGGATTTTACCGCGCTCGGTTTCGATTTCTGTGTCTTCGACCGGCACCACGGTTGGTTCTTTTTCCAAACGATAGCGAATCAGTTCCGCGATTGAGCAGATTTTTAGGTCGTGTTCTTCAGCAAACTTAACCAGATCTGGCATACGCGCCATGGTGCCATCTTCATTGAGGATTTCGCAGATCACACTGGCGGGTTCACGACCCGCCAAGCGCGCGAAATCAATCCCCGCTTCGGTGTGCCCTGCTCGGCTTAAGACGCCGCCCGGCTGCGCCATAATTGGAAAAATATGGCCCGGCATGACGATGTCTCCGGGTTTGGCATCGTGGGCTACCGCCGCTTGCACAGTACGCGCGCGATCCGCAGCCGAAATACCGGTGGTGACACCTTCAGCCGCTTCAATTGACATTGTAAAGTTCGTTGAAAAGCGCGCCCCGTTGTTGTCACCAACCATCAGTGGCAAACCCAGCTTAGCGCAGCGCTCCTCCGTTAGAGTCAAACAAATTAATCCGCGCCCGTAACGCGCCATAAAATTGATATCTTCCGGCCGTACATGGTCAGCCGCCATCATCAAGTCGCCTTCGTTCTCGCGATCCTCGTCATCGGTAATGATGACCATTTTACCGTTGCGGTAATCTTCAAGAATCTCTTCGATACTACTCAAAGCCATAATTAATCTCGGTATTCCTCAGCAACGCCTTAAATCGATGCTGGCAGATAGAAAGTCAATAATTGCACAGAAGCGATCACAATGACCGCCAAGGTAACCACCATGCCTATTTGTCGGCAAATCAGCATACTTCTGGGATACAGCATACCAAACACGTGCAGCACGCGTGCCACCAACAGCGCCGCGCCTAACCAAAAAACCAACTTTGATGAAAACGTCATGCTTTCGACAATCCACATCAAAATCAGCGCCATTGGAACGTATTCACCAAAGTTGGCATGCGTTCGTACCGCTTTAATCAAATCACCGTGCTCGCCTTCGCCATAACCGATCCGATATCGAAATCGAAGGCGAATAACATTCAGGGCTAGAAACACATACAACAACCCAAATGCAGCAGCATAAAGTGGTGTGATAAACATTTAGAATCTCCCCTAACCTGATAGTAACGAGTGATTAACTGGATTTAAAGCCGTGTTCAGCCAGAAAACCTGCTGTTAAACTGGTGTGTTGCGGCTGTTCGCCACTCATCAAACGCTCAAGATAGCGCGCGATCAAATCCACCTCGATATGCACTTTGTCACCAATCTCGAGACCGCCCAATGTGGTCACTTCAAAGGTGTGCGGAATCACATTAACGTCGAACTCGTGACCTGACACGTTATTCACCGTCAGACTCACGCCATTAATCGTGATACTGCCTTTACGCGCGATGTAGCGACTCAGATCGGCAGGCGCTCGGAATACCATGCGCGTTGATCGTGCATCGGTTTCCAGTTTACACAACTCGGCTAACCCATCCACATGGCCGGACACCAAGTGCCCGCCTAAACGTGTGGTTGGCAGTAACGCCATCTCTAGATTCACGCGACTGCCGACCTTCCATTCCCCAATCAAAGAATGGGCAATGGTTTCGCGTGATACATCAAAAACGAATGCATCATCACGTTGTTCAATCACCGTCAGGCACACGCCGTTGCTGGCGATGCTGTCACCGAGAGCGACATCGCGCTTTGCGAAGGCTGGTGCTTGGACAGTGATCCGAATATCACCACCAATTTTTTTAGTTGCGGTAACGGTGCCAATAGTCTCGATAATTCCAGTAAACATTCACTACCTCACGCCTGATTCAACAACTGCCAACTCTGTTGATTAAGCGCCTGAACAAACACATCGGGGCCAATCATTTCAGTCGAATTAATAACAAACTCTGTGCGCTCATCAAAAGGTACTGGCTGTTCAAACTGAAACATGCTCTGCGCCTTATCACCGAGAATACTGCCTGCGTAAAACAAGGCTAACTCATCCACAAGACCGGACTGAATAAAAGCCCCGCTCAAGGATGACCCAGCTTCAATTAGCACTTCGTTACACTGCCATTTACCAAGTTCAGACAACATCTCAGACAGATTGATACGTCCTGAACTTAGGTCAGACAAAACGATCACCTCGACACCGGCAGCGCTGAGCGAATCAATCCGCTCTTCATCTTGCGATAAGGTAAAGACATGACACTGGCCATCGTCACCAATAATGCGCGCACTTTCCGCCATCTGTAGATGACTGTCTAAAACCACACGTAGGGGTTGACGCTCAGCGCCATCAATCCGTACGTCCATACTTGGGTCGTCGGCTAATACCGTGCCGATGCCGGTAATAAC
>JAUHZM010000360.1 GCA_030426005.1 Gammaproteobacteria bacterium | reverse complement strand
AAGATCATGTGCGATGTTGTCAGAGACGCGACGCACGCCTTCCATGCCGTGCTCGATTTGATCGAGCATGCTGTTAAGGTTGTTCGCTAATTCATCAAACTCATCGCCGGTACCGCGCGTGGCAATCCGCTTGCGCAAATCACCTTGCATAATTTTGCGGCTGGTCTGGTTAATGGCACCAAGTCGACTACGAAGTGTCTGGCGCATCATAAAGCCACCAATGACGCCCAGCGCCAAGGTCAGAATCAATCCCCAGATCAGTGCCCGACCGACCAGCGCCTTCAAGGTAGTTAAGTCCTTCATGCCCTGCCCGACCAATAAATTAAATCGGTTTTCCACCACGAAGGTTTTCGCACGTGCGGTAAATTCGCCGTCCACGCCTTGGCGTTCACCATCTTCCAGTCGAAACTCGAGCCAGCCTTCTTTTACATCACGCGCCACTTTTGGCCACGGATAGATATTACCAACCAAGGGTTGATAACGATGATCGGTTAGCAGGTAGAGCGTTGGATCACCAGGACGCAAACGTTCAATTCGTTCCGACAACAGAATGACGAGACCGGGATAGCCTTTCTGTTCATAGACTTCGGTTAGCTCGAGGATCTCAGCATTGATGTCGTCATCGGTCTGCTGGGTTTTATACACGATCGTAGACCAATATATAAAACCCAGGATAATCGATACCGAGATACCGAACAGGACGACATAGACCAGCGTTATGCGAAACGCTGAACTCTTAAATGGACTAATCTGGTTCACTCAACATATAGCCGGCGCCACGCACCGTGTGCAATAACGACACATCAAACTCCTTGTCGATTTTACCGCGTAGACGGCTGATATGAACATCAATAACATTGGTTTGAGGGTCAAAATGATAATCCCAGACCTTTTCCAACAGCATGGTGCGCGTGACCACCTGACCACTGTGACGCATCAAGTATTCCAGCAAGCGAAACTCACGGGGTTGTAGGTCAATTTTTTCGTCAGCACGTCGGACCTCGCGCTTAAGCAGATCCATCTCCAAATCAGCTACTTTCAATACAGTATCTGGTGATTCAGGCTCAGCACGACGTACAAGCGCTTCAATTCGAGCTTGTAATTCAGAGAATGCAAACGGTTTTACCAGATAATCGTCGGCACCAGCCTTCAGACCGACCACACGATCATCGACATCGCCCAAGGCGCTCAGCATCAGAATTGGCGTGCGATTGCCACTGCCCCGCAAGGTGCGCGTCATGGTAACGCCATCAACCTTAGGTAACATGCGATCCGCAACAATCACTTGATACTCAGTGGAGTCTGCCATCAGCAGTCCTTCACGGCCATCTTGGGCATGATCAGCAATGTGACCACACTCAGTTAACCCCTTGACGATATAGGCCGCGGTCTCTTTGTCGTCTTCCACGACGAGTACTCGGATCATATTTTTCTTAGTCATTTTGTGTTTCCGTCTATTTTACGCTATTTGCCGAACAGCTCCCAGCAATACCCGCCCGGAGCTGTCGGCGATTGGAAATCAAGTTAATAATCGTGACTTGATCCGACTTATTTCAATTTAAAGGCCAGAAAACCAGCATTCCCGCGGCGATTCAACAACACAGCGACTGAGGTATCGCCCGCCTTAGAAGCGGCTTTCAGAGCCTCTGTCACCTCATCCGGCGTGGTCACCAACTTGTTGTCGAAACGAGTAATCACGTCACCGACCTGCAACCCATTTTTGGCTGCCAGACCGCCCCGTTTTACAGCGGTAATCAACACACCTTGGGTGTCATCAGCCAGGCGATAACGGCCACGCAGTGCGTCATTCAATTCACTCAATTCAGCACCCAGCATCTCGTCACTTTCTTGCTCGACGGGCTTATCACGCTGTGGCGCAGCGCCGGTGAGTTCATCATCATCCGGGAAGACTTCAGTGGTAATTTTGATTTTCTTGCGCTTACCGTCTCGCCAGACCACCATGTCATAGGTCTTGCCAACTGGCAGCTGAGCAACGGTACGTGGCAAGTTACGCATTTCTTTGATTTCTTTACCATCGAATGAGAGAACAATGTCACCCGCTATCAAACCGGCTTTATCGGCTGGTGAACCGTCAACCACCTGTGAAATCAATGCCCCTTCTTCATTATCGCGCCCGAACACCTCGGCCAATTCCTCGGTGATTTCACCAATCGACACACCAATCCAACCACGTTGAACTTGACCTGAGTCGCGCAGCTGCTCGATCACGCCTTTGGCCATGCTGGCCGGGATCGCAAATCCAATACCAACGCTGCCGCCTGAAGGTGAATAAATCATTGAGTTGATACCAATGACTTCGCCATTCATATTGAACAGCGGACCACCGGAATTACCGCGGTTAATCGCCGCATCAACCTGAATAAAGTTATCGTAAGGACCGGCGTGAATATCACGACCACGTGCGGAAATAATACCGGTACTCGCCGAACCACCGAGTCCGAATGGGTTACCGATAGCCAATACCCAGTCACCAACGCGTGATTTTTTGTCGTCGCCCCACACTAGATACGGTAGATTTGAGGCGTCTTTAAGCTTTAACAGCGCTA